>CAZFOX010000001.1:0-12432 GCA_964520565.1 uncultured bacterium
CGTTCGCATTCGATGGACGGCATGCGAATGTCATGTGGGTAAAAATCTCCGTGATCGGAGATATCCAAACACGGTAATATCGAACAACGCGTCGAACCGTCTGAAGGTGAAATGCCTATTCCCGGTTTGGCTTTCAGCAGTTACAATTCGTATCCGGTGTGGATGCTTGGATTGAGCATCGTAGGCCTCGATTGAATATGCCGGATACTGAGTCCAAGTATTGATAGATAGTATTCCGAGTCATTCGTTTTGGAGTGGTTTTCCATGCCATCCAATGTCGAGATTAAGGCCGTTATACGGGACTACGAACGGCAGAAGGAATTGGCGGAACGGATCAGCGGATCTCCGCCGATTGCGATCGACCAGGAAGATACTTTTTACCGGGTATCGCAGGGACGGCTCAAATTACGCCGATTTTCTGGCGATCAGGGCGAATTGATCTATTACGAACGCTGCGATTCCCGTGGCCCCAAGGCCTCAAATTATTCGATCTATCCAACCAATTCCCCCAATACGTTGAATCAGTTGCTGACATCTTCGCTGGGAGTGTATGGCGTCGTTCGCAAGAAGCGCCAGCTTTATCAGGCCGATCACACGCGGATTCATCTAGACGATGTGGAGGGGCTGGGATTGTTTCTGGAATTGGAAGTCGTCTTGCAACCGGACCAGACAATGGAGGATGGTGTCCGGATCGCCGCCGAATTCATGCAACGGCTGGAGATTGACGAGCAGGATTTAATTCAAGGAGCCTACGTCGATTTATTGACGGCAAGGTCAGACTGAGGCATCCTTGTACGGTTTCGCATCTATGGTAACGGAAGGTTTTACAGGATGAAATCGATCAAAGTCAAGGCCGAACGGCCGGAATCGCTCTTGAAGACAGGTGCAACTTTTTTGGACGCCGAGCGCGTTGAATGGACGATCGTTCTATCCGCGGGAGATGGCACGGCGGCGGTGGAAAGCGAGGAAGAGGCGGGCGAGTATAGCAATGGTTACGTGTATTTCTGCGAAGAAGGAGATACTTACGGTCCTAATGGCGTCCCCGATTATATCGTGAAAAATGGAAGCTGGTATAAAAACGATTCGCTGGATATGAAAGAAGAAAAGTTTGTCGTGAAAAAACGAGCCGCATTTCGACGGAAAAAATGATCCTCTCCTTCCAGGATTCAGGATCGCCGTCGAACGTCGAGATAGACCGCGGCCAGTACGACACTGCCTTTAACAATGTACTGGAAGGAAAAATGCACCATCGCCTGGTTTAATCCCTTATCGAGAATGCCGATAATCACCGCTCCCAAGAGAGTTCCATAAAGCGATCCGATGCCGCCGCTGAAACTGGTTCCTCCTACCACGGCAGCGGCAATGGCATTCAATTCGAAACCCATCCCCGAGCCTGGTTCGGCGGAATACAGCTGCGATGTGTGGATCATACCCGCCACGCCGGTCAGAACTCCACAGATTACATAAACCATCATTTCCGTTCGTGCCAGGGGAATTCCGGTAAAGCGCGCCGCTTCGAGGTTTCCTCCGATGGCGTAGCAGTACTGGCCGAAGCGAGTGGCGTGCAGCAGATAAGCGGTCAGGATAAAGAATACGAACATAACCAGTACCGGTACGGGGAAATGTCCGAAGAGGTAGCCGTTCCCCAGAGTCAGAAATATCTCTTGTTTATCGGGAACGGGGATGGGACGCGCCTGGTTGAAGCAATACGCTCCTCCCCGGGCGATCTGCATGGTTGCCAGGGTGATAATGAAAGCAGGCATGCGGGTTTTGGCGGCGCAGAGTCCGTTAAACAATCCGAACAACGCCGCCGCCAGAAGACCCGCACCGATTGAAATTCCCAGAGCCAGGAAAGGAGGCGTCACGGATGTTAATTGCGTCAACAGGTATACGGTCAATGTTCCCACCAGGGCTAAGACCGCCCCGACCGAGAGATCGATTCCCCCGATCAGAATGGTGAGCGTCATGCCGAAAGCGAGAATGGCGTTCACGGAAATCTGTTGCAGGAGGTTAAGCAGGTTATCCAGGGTGAAGAAACGATCCACCCACAACCCGAAAAATCCTAATAAAATTGCCGTCGCAAGAAGCAGTGGGCCGATTTGTCTGATGACGTGCATGTTTTCGTCGCTCCCAGAGTCGAAATGAAAGGCACTCCTATAGAGTCAAATGTTCCATCACCTCTTCCGACGATAAATCATCTGCTGCCACTGTTTTAATCAGTCGATGGTCTCGGTAGAGAGCGATGCGGTGTGAAACGTTCATGATTTCGTCCAGGTCGGAGGAGATCAGTAATATGGCCATGCCTTCCTCGACCAGGCGTCCGATCCGGCGAAACATTTCCTCTCGGGATCCTACATCCACTCCACGCGTGGGTTCGTCGAGAATCAGAATTCGTGGCCGCCGTTCCATCCAACGTCCCACCAAGGCTTTTTGTTGGTTGCCACCCGAGAGCGAGAGTACGTTCTGATTTGGATCGGTGAGTTTGACGCCGAAATTTTGGATGGCTCGTTGAACGATGGCATCCCGTTTTCGATAATTGGGAATCAAACCCCGATTCCATAATCTCGTCCAGGGAAGGGCCAGATTGAAAGCGACCGATTGGATCATGATTAATCCTTCTTTCCGGCGGTCTTCGGGGATGAGCACCATTCCGGCGTTCAGCGCATCGGAAGGTCGGCGGATGGAAACCGGACGGCCGTCGATGCGGATTTCACCGGACTCGAGCCGGTCGATTCCGAAGAGAACGCGTACCAGTTCGGTTCGTCCCGAGCCAACCAGACCGGCGATACCCAGAATCTCTCCATATCGGAGGGTGAAACTCACATCCCGGATCGAAGGATTGATCAGGCCTTTCGCTTCCAGCGCAATTGATCCCGGCTGGCTGGAAGGGCGGTAAAACCGGTCCTGGATATCGCGGCCAACCATCCATTTGATCAGTTGCCGGCGATCAATGGCGGAAGCCGGTTGAGTTCCCATCGATCGACCGTCCCGCAGGACGGTGATCCGGTCGGCCAGGCGGGTGATTTCTTCCAGGCGGTGGGAGATGTAAATAACGCCTACGCCCTGATGGCGCAACCGGCGCAGCGAATCGAACAAAACGCCGGTTTCCGTTTCGGACAGGGACGATGTCGGTTCGTCCAGAATCAATATGCGCGCCTGCTGGGAGAGTGCACAGGCGATTTCAACCAGTTGGCGATGGGCGGCGCTTAAGCGATACACCGGAGTACGAACATTGCGGATTTCCTGCAAACCCAGGGTATCCAGCAGCCGCATGGCGTTTCGTTCCATGCCCCGCCGGTCTAATCGGAAGCCACGGAGCGGTTCGCGTCCCAGGTATATGTTTTCGGCGACGGACAGGTTGGGAGCCAGGGATAATTCCTGATGGATGACGCGGACGCCATACCGCCCTGCATCGAATACAGTGTGGATGGATGCGGGTTCTCCATCGATCAGAAGATGGCCCGCGTCGGGGATGTGAATCCCCGCCAGGATTTTAATCAGGGTGGATTTCCCTGCACCGTTTTCGCCAAGCAGTGCGTGAATCTCGCCTGTGCGCAATTCGAAGTCGACGTCCTGCAATGCGGTTACGCCGCCGAATCGTTTGGCGATGCCCTGTAATTGCAGTAGGGGTGGCGTTTTATCCTGGGGCGTGGTGCCGGAGTCATTCATTTTTAATAAATTGTCCGGCGTTCTCGGCGTCGATTAATTCCACGCGCACTTTTACATCGTTCTCGATCGATTTCCCTGCGAGATAATCGTACAACACCTGAGCCGCTTTCAGGCCGATTTCCCGAGGAAACTGAGCTGAGGTAGCCAACATCTTGCCATTCTGTATGGCACGCAACGCTTCCTGGGCTCCATCGACGGCGACGACTTTCACATCCTGTAGTTTCCCTGCCGCTTCCAGCGCGGAGATAGCTCCCAGGGCGGTGGGATCGTTAATCGAGAAGACGGCGTTGATATCCGTATTACGGCCGATCACATCGCGCATGACGGGCAGCGAACTCTCCGTGGTTCCCCGTACTTCCTGCCGGTCGATAATTTCCATATCCGGGAATTGTTGAAGTTCTTCCAGGAATCCCTCGACTCGGTCGATACAAGCCTTGTTGATGGATTGCTGCAGAATAGCGATTTTGGCGGGCCGACAGACGGCGGCCAGTTTTCGGGCTACTAACCGTCCAGCTTCCACGTTATCGGACGCAACCGTGGAAATGGCCAGTTCTTTGTCCTTCACAGGCGCGTCCACCACGATGCAGGGGATGCCTTTCTGGCGTGCTTCGATCAGACTTCCCTTGATGCCTTCCCAGTTCACCGGATTGACAAAGATCGCCGCTGCGCCCTGCATGACGAGGTCGGATATGTCGTTTTTTTGTTTGAGACTGTTCCATTGCGCGTCGAGTGTCACCAGGCGGTCGCCATTGACTTCAATGATTTCTTTGAGGCCTTCGTTGAGATCGACAAAGAAAGGATTGTTCATCGATTGAAAGCTGACACCGATCAGGTGGCCCTGCCGATCCGTGGCCTGGTTTTCTTCTCCCGGAGGATTTCCACAACCGCTCAGGAAAGCGAGTAGAACGATTCCGAATAATGTCAAACTCTTGTTTCTCCATCGAACGAACATTGTCTCTGCCTCCCCGATCCCACTCAGGACATGCTGAGGCGGGATGATGGTTTTTGTGAGTATAGAAAACAGTTTTTTCCGGGAAAATCAATGTGCCTCTTCCAAGAATGGTACTCATAATTGCGTTTGGATTCGCGTTTCGAAAAAGCTAGAAATGATTGGCTTTTTCGAAGGAGGATCGTGAAATTAACGCGCAAACTTTTGAGAACCGCTTAAACGTTGGTTGAAGAAATGGATACAGAAAAATCGGGAAGAGGAGAGGGCGGTCAGAGAGAATCGTTTTTTTACTCCCAGGAAAACTTGAGGAAACTATCGAACAAGGAGGTTTTTCGGATTCGAGTATTTTCCGCTCTTTGAAATTCAATCTCCGGATTTGGTTGGATTTCGAGCAATCCAAATTCGGCCAGCGGTTTCAAGATGCGGCGGAAAATCTGTTCAAGCAACAAGTCGTAATAAGGATTGACAGGGGTGTTCTCGATCACAGAGGGTAAAACAATCTGATAAGCCAGTTCAGGGGTTTCGCGCCAGGTCCGAGCGAGTTTGGAGAGTTGGTAAAAGCTGTAGGAGATCGTGCTTTGCAGATCGGGATTATCCGTATGCCGATCCAGATACGATAGATTTAGTTTCTGGAAATAAGTTATAAAAAGTGTTGCGTACAGAGATTGGAGCGCCTCATCGGACTCTTTAAGCCATTTCTTCCCTTGGGATGTGATATAAAAAACGTTTTTCCGAATCCGCAATGCACCGGCCATATCCAATAGGATTCGAGACATGTGGAGAGGCATCACATCCGACTCATTAATGACTTTACAGACGTTTCGAATAATATCGATTTCTTTCGGAGGAATGATCAGCCGTTCCATCAAACGGCCGACGAATTGCCGATTTAGGTTTTTGGCGCTGGTGGCTTTGGTTTTGCCTCCCTCTTCCAAAAGATAATGTAAGAAAATACGTGCGTTTTGCAGAATCACCAGGGATTTGATTCGATCGCAAGGAGGATTGGGATTGATTCGCATCGGGCATTGCGGAGCGTCCCAGGGTGTATAGATCAGGCCATATACCTGTTCAGGGGATAGATCGCCCAAATCGCTTTGAGGCGCCTGGTTGTATCCCCTCTGCGCCTCTTCAAGGACGGCATTGAATTCTTCCAGATTGTGGACGCCTTTTTTCGACATGATTTCATCGATACGGTTTCGAATTTCGACGGGAAGGAAATTTGTAATTTGCAGATTCGGAAATTGGTTTAATTCCTCTTGAATGTCATCCCAAAGAACTTCTTCGTCGTCCCAGATTTCATTGTCTCCATCCGTGTAAGTATCCAGCATGCTTCGCAAACGAGCGAAGAGGTTTATCCATACCTTTCGTTTGTATTCATCGGGATCGTTTTCCATTTTTTGCGCGGCGACTTCAATCAATTCATCCATATCGTCGAGCGTCAGATGAATCGTTCGACCCTCTTTTTTCGATTGAGCGCTACGGAGTTTTTGAATCAGTTCATTCGAAATCGGCGATTCATTGACGATCAACCGCCATTCTTTTTCTTCCAGAAATATGGGTATGGAATCGCCTGGATTGATTCGGATTCGATTCATGAATGTGGAACCCCTTATGAAATACAAAATCTAATTTCTATGCGTGTTTAATTTGGTATCCAGCCAAAGATATTTGAAATTCGAGTATCTGCAAATTCTTTCAAGGCTCCGAAAGCGATCTATGAGATAAATTCGTAGTATCGCCTTGAATGAATCTATAGAGATTGTTGGTGAATAAGGATATACGTCAAGTCTACACCGGGAAAAAGCCCTTGTAAGAACGGCGTGGACTTTTCAACATAATTTTGATTTATGAAAGATTTATGTTATTGTTTTTTGATAAGGAACGTTAAATATAATCAGGATCGGTGGAAGATAGAAGGGATGGAGGGTTTTTATGTTTGGCGGAATACTGAAAAGGAGATCGATTATACAAATTGTTATTCTATCTCTTTTATTATCAGTGAAATATAACCTGTCTGCTGTCTCGTCTCCGATTCAGGCCGGTGCATCGATTCCGAAAATAGATACTTATAGCCTGGAAGGATTGCCGGTTTCGTTTCGCCCCGTACAAGGGAAACTTCTTCTGATTCATGTGTGGAAACCTCAAGATACCGGTTCAGAGGGATTAATAAAGGACACGTTAATTCTCTATCGCCGTTTTCATGACAAAGGATTGGATGCGTTAAGCATTTGTTGCGATGCCAGTGAAGATGTCAGTGCCGATATGGCGGAACGCTGGCAGATCGATTGGCCCCAGGTCATGAATCATGAGGAAACGCCCTCATTAACCGAACAATTGGGGATTCCGGCGATTCCAAGCCGGTTGATTGTAGATCGGGACGGGATGGCGATTGCGATCGATCCGATGGGAGACGATCTTCACGCTCGAATGGCGCAATGGTTGGGTGTTTCTCTCGATGAAGCGCCCATGCCGGAACCTCCTCGCGAAGCCGACAAGAGCCCTTCGTTAGTAGAGGGGGATTTTCGCGAGGAACGAAGTCCTTCGTGGAATGGCGGGGAATTGTCGATCCTGGTTATGAATCCCGCCGATCCCCGCCGAATGTTAGGAAACCGGGAAGAACGCCGGGAGGCCGAAGAGACGATCCGGATTTTTCGCAAGATTAATCTGGCGCTGGCGCGTTACCGCGAAGAAAACCGGGGTGAGATGCCCGATTGGCTTTCCGATTTATATCCCGACTATCTGGCGAACGACGTCGATCTCCTGTGTCCCTCCAGTCCGACCACTTTGCAGAAATACGTCAATCTGGCCGATCGCAACGTTCCGACCAGTTTTACATACGAATTGGCCCCGGTAGAGATTCAGGGGCAGAACAATCGGGAACAAAAAAAGAAAATGTTAGAGATATTTGGCGATAAGATTCCCGTTGTTCGATGTTTTCATTTCAAACGGCCGCTTTGTTTAACGTATGGGGGCGAGATTGTTTTTATGGATGAAGATTGGGAGAAAATACTTCCCCGGGGGAAATCTCTGAACGATCCCGGTGCAAAGGTTCGCCGTCAGTTGATGCAAATTGGTGTTGCCGTACAACGATTCGTGGAGACGAAAGGGAAATTCCCACAGGAACCAACCGAGCTGGTTTCTGAATATCTCCCCAACGAAACTTCGTTGGTTTGTGAAGTGACCGGCCAGCCGTTTGAGTATCTGCATGCGGAAGCGACATCGGAACAAGGAGAGATCGTTCCGTTGTTTCGTGCGCGGGGCGTTTTGGAAAAGGATCGCGTGTTGAATCTCAGCATGGGAGGGGAAATCTGGGAAAGCGGAGAAGATTGGAAATCGTTTCTGGATAGTGCGGAGACATCTTCGAATCCGGTTTCCATTCGCGTTGGATCGGGAGAGGAAAACGACGCATTACGGGCTCGGCATTGGCCGGATACACCCTTACGCAATGAATCCCCGGTGGATACGCCGGAGGCGATTCTTCCCTTGCGGGGCAGATGGGAATTTATTCGGGAAGATAAACAATTGCGGATGCCGAATGCACAATCCACACCGACGGCGCTGGTTTTTTTCCCCTGGATCGACAAAGGGGAAATCTGTTTTCGGGCTCGCGTAGCGGAGGGCAAGGAGGGTTTTAAGATTATTTTTGGTTACACCTCTCCCGAACGGTTTTTTCAGATGAGCCTGGGTGAATTCGACAATCAGTTTTTAGCCGTGCGAAAGTGGAACGATCTTGTTGGATCTAATGTTACAACCGTGTCCGAACAGGTTCCATTTATCGTTCCCCGGGACGAATGGGTCGATATCCGTGTGACCGTCGATGACGAGTCGAAAATCGCTCAGTGTTTCATCAATGGGAAATTGATGTTGGATTATCGCAGTGAGGAATCCCTGGCAGGCCGTTTGGGTTTGGGAACGTGGTACACGGCCGTGGATTTTGAGTCGATTGTGATCCGCGGAACGATATCTGTGCCAACGCCCGATGTTGTAACCAACGTCTCCTCTCAAGATATCCGGTTTTTGGAGAGTGAAATCATATCACCCGGAAAATCTCCAAAACGATTGGAGGAGATAGGTATCGTTGCCCAGTGGGATGAGAAAACAAAAGAGGGATTCGATATTTATGCCGTGTCCTGGAAATCGCCTGCCTTTAACGCCGGGCTGAAAAGCGGAGATCGGATTATCGGGATTCAGGAACAACGATTTTCAGAAAAAACCGTCGATATTGCTGGAAAGGCTTTTGCGGAAGAGATGTTGAATGCTATGGGGGATTTCCCCTGGACTTTTGTTGTCCGTCCAGCAGGACAAAGCGATATCGTGAAGATCATTGTCGATCGTTCTCTGGTGAAGCGGGGAGATCCCAATGCACCGCCGATGATTACTACTTTGCCAGAGGGGAGCACAGATTCCTTTTTTTTGATTACAGGAATTCAATTTCCTGTGGTTTATCTTCCTATCGATTGGCCTGAAAGTTCGGGTCTAGGTACGGTGCAGATTGAAAATGCCACAGATATATGTTCCATCAATGGAGAGTGGGAAATCGATGGAAACCGGATTTGTCAAAAAAACGTTTCATTAAATCCAACCGTCCTTATCTTTTCTCCCCTTATCGAGAACGGAGAAATCCGGTTGCAGGCCAAACCGATGAAAGGAAGAGAGGGTATCCGAATACTCTTTGGATATAGTCGGCACGATCTACCGTATCATGTCTGGAATATCGGGGGTAGGAGTAATACGGTCACGGTTGTGGAGGAATGGCGTCGTGTTGTCAATGGCCATGAAATAGAAGCCAGGACAAATCGGGCCGATTTCTATCTATCGCACGATCAATGGCACGATATTCGATTGTTGATCGATGCCGATCAGGGCATAGCTTTTGGATTTATAAACGATCAGAAAATAATGGAGTATCAATCTCCCAAATCGTTGATAGGCCGTTTTGGGGTGGGAACGGGAGAGACTACGGCTTCTTTTCAGAATATCGAGATAGAAGGCCGTTGAAGTATTTTTAGGAAGGGGATTTTTTTTTGATTGACATGAAAAACAAGAGCGCGTATTGTAGTATCCAACATTCGTTTGAGAGAAAGTGAAACCGGATATGAAAAGATACCTTAAGTGTATTCCTTATCTTGCTATTTTTCTGGCGCTATTCGTATTTACGGTTCCCGGCGTTCGGGCGGATAACTTTCAATTGGAACTCAAAAAAGTGAGTGAAGGATCGTTGATGATGAGCGATCCTTCGCAATCCGATTATCTCTACCGCCGTTCGATGGGACAGTATATCTATTTCGATCCGGATGGAACTCGTGGATATCCGGTTAAAGTCAAATTTTCAGAACGGGTTAAAAAAGACCGCGATACCTATGAAAGTAAATATCCGCTCAAGGGCGTCTTTCAAATAGGGAAAGACGATTTTATTTTTGCCCTCGATTCGGACAACCTGAGATCGAATGGATATAACCAATTGTATTTCGACCTCAATCACAACGGCGACCTGACGGACGAGATCGTTATTAAAGCCAAGGCGTTGCCGGAGGGAATCCGATTTGGCGAGGGTTCAGCGCAGCGCGAGTTTCCCATTCAGGAGGTCACTCTATCGCTCGACGGCGTTCAATTTGCGTATAGTTTCTTTCTTTCTGCCTATTCACAGGTTCAATCATCCTCCGAACCTCCGGATTTTGCCCGCGCCAATCTGAATTCAGCCGTATATCGTGAAGGCGATGTGGAACTGGACGGGAAAAAACATCGCGTTATTTTGCTCGATTTCAACAGTAACGGGCGTTTCGATGATGAATTCGGTGTGAACAATCAGGGAGATCGAATCTATCCCGTTTTTGGCGATAAATTGTTTGTCGATCCCGATAGCCGGAATCGGAATGCGGGAAGTTATCTCGCCGATCGCGCCGATACATATCCCGTCGCCAAGTTAATTGGTTTGGAAGGAAAATATTATAACCTTTCTGTACTTGCGGATGGCAGTCGATTGACGTTGACTCCCTCTACGATTCCCACTGGGATGGTTAAAAATCCCAACAAGCGATTTTACGCTGTTTTTTATGGGGATAAGGGATTGGTGAAGATCCATGGCGAATCCGAGCGGGAGATCGCTATGCCCGAAGGCGATTGGCAATTGTTGGAATACACGATCGACGCCAGCGAAGGCGACGCGAATTCCCGCTCCCAATCCGGTTTAACACTGGTTGCGGCAGCGGGAACCAAGAAAAGCCCGGTGGTTAAGGTACGAAAGGGAGAAACAGCGCTTTTACCTTTCGGCCCACCTTATAAGCCTCTGGTGGAGATCCAGGGAGAAAATCGAGTGGAAGGGAATCGGAGCGTTCTCTTGGGACTTTTGTTGCAAGGGAGCGGAGAGGAAATTTGCCGCGATCTTCGCGTCAACGGCCGGACACCCGAGCAGCCGTCCTTCGTAATAGCCACAAAAAATAACGAGATTGTGGAGCGTGGAGCATTCGAATATGGCTGAGGTTTCACCTGCCGGTACACATGGCGTGTACCTTCCAAGATTGAAGACGAATATCGAGTTCACGTCCGCATGCAGGCCGGGCCGTTCGAAGTGGATAAGAAGCAATTCAGCGTTGTTAAAATACCCAATTAATATAAAAAGAGGCTGGAGAGACATTTCAGCGATCTGCAGGAAACGCACGAGGGACGGCGAGTAGGCCGTCCCTCGATTTATATGCGGTGTCGAGAAATCAAGGAAATGCTAGCCAAAGATTTTTGGAATTCAGATATTCGCAAATTCTTTCAAGTCTCATAAAGTGTTCTGAGATAGAAATTCGCAGAATCGCCTTGAGAGAATCTAATATGCCGAAATTTCATAATAAGATTTCCATCTCCACGATTCCCATTTTCAATGTGATGGTGGGAGTGGCGGGGCATATCGACCACGGTAAAACCGAACTGGTTAAAATGTTGACCGGTTGCGATACCGATCGCTTGAAGGAAGAAAGAGCGGGGGATGTCGATCGAATTGGGATTCGCGCCCTGTTTCATCGAGTCGGGACGTTTCGGCATTGTGGATGTTCCCGGACACGAACGATTCGTGCGCAAGATGGTGGCCGGGGCGACGGGGATCGATATGGCTTTGTTGGTGATTGCCGCCGACGACGGCGTCATGCCGCAGACGCGCGAGCATCTGGATATTCTGGAATTATTGGGGATTCGCCATTTACTGATCGCACTCAACAAAATCGATCTGGTTTCTCCGGAACGAGCCGAGGAAGCCCAGCGGGAAATTCAGTTTTTTTTACAAACCACACCCTTTCGAGATGCGCCGATCGTTCCGGTTTCCGCGCTGACGGGCGATGGCCTGGATGTTTTAAGAAAACGGTTACAGGAATCGGTAGAGGCCATCAACCGGCGGAAAACGGATGGAGTGTTCCGGATGGCGGTCGACCGGATTTTTACCGCGCCGGGGCATGGAACGATTATCACGGGAATCGCGTCATCCGGTACGGTTCGTGTGGGCGATTTTGTGGAAATTCTGCCGTTGGGAAAAACCGGGCGGGTGCGGGGATTGCAGGTTTTTCTCAGCGATGGCCAAGAAGCGGTCGCCGGGCAGTGTGTTGCCCTGAACCTGACTTCGATTCATCCCAGCGAAGTGGAACGCGGTTTCGTGGCGGCTGCGCCCGGTCGTTTTGGGGCGCACGAATCGTTCACGGTTTTTTTAAAGGCTTCCCGGTTTTTGGAAACATATTTATCCAATACCGCCCGGATTCATTTTCATACCGGCGCTTCGGAAACGGTGGGGAAAATCCGTTTGTTGGAAGACGACCGGTTGGAACCGGGGAAAGAGACCT
>CAZFOX010000001.1:12442-19942 GCA_964520565.1 uncultured bacterium
GCAAATCGTATTGGAAAAACCGGTCTGTGCATTTATCCGGGACCGGTTTATCCTTCGCATGCCCAACCCGGCCAACACGGTGGCGGGCGGTGTGATTCTCGAAACTTCTCCGCTCCGATTGCGCCGGAATGATAGCACTATTCTGGAGCGCTTGACGGCACGTTGGCAGGCGTTGGAATCCCCCGAGGAATTGATTCTTTCTCTTCTGAGCGATTCGCCACTCTTGCCGAAATCGCTGGAAGAATTGTCGCGCATGGCCGGTTTGCAGAACAACGAGACACAAGCGGCGCTTGATGAATTAAAAAAACGATCTTCCATTATTCAACAAAGCGAATCTTTTATCGTCAGTGTGAAAGGATTCAAGCAGGCCTGCGATATCGTTCTGCAAAGTATCCAGCAATTGCATCGGGAACAGCCGTTGCGTTTCGCTTTTTTTTGCGCCGAGATTGTTACCCAACTGAAACAGAATACCCCCCTCGTGCAGGAAGCATTAATCCGGTTGGTAGACGAAGAAAAAATCGTCTGCCGGGAAAATGCCTATCGGTGGGCGAATGCGCCGAACCTCGATCCCAAATTAATTGCTCTGGCGGAGACTCTCGAAACAATTCTTCGCCAGGAACGATTTCATACTTCATCGCTCCGGGAGTTGGCGGAACATCTGCGTAAACCCGTCAACGCGATCGATTCCGCCCTGCGAGTATTGGTGGAGAGTGGAAAGGTGAAACGTCTGGCGGATGGAGTTTTTTTACACGACGAACACGTGCAATGGGCGAAGAATCAATTAGTGAACACTCTCCGAAGAGAAGGATCGTTTGAAACGCATCTCTTCAAGAATATCATCGGCAGCAGCCGTAAATACGCTATCCCTCTGCTGGATTATTTCGACTCCATCGGGCTGACGCGAAGAGATGGAGGAGTCCGGATTTTGTGTGAAAAAAAAGGATGATCAATTTGTACCCTCCATGAGTATTAAAGCCGTCTCTGGTATTCTAGGGATGAAATTCTGATACACTAACTGACATAGACCATTCAGACCGGAGATAGAAACGATCGGATGTGGGAATGATTGCATTATTTACGGAGAGAGCAAACATGATAAAAGGGCGTTCCATATGTTTCGTCATTTTTCTTATCGGGATTCTCTGGCCATGCATGACATCATCCACGGGATTTGCGGTGGAGGATCGTCTCCAGTCGGCGCTTCAGGGAATCGATGAGAATACCGTTCGCGCGCATGTGAAATTCCTTGCCGATGATCTATTGGAGGGGCGGGGAACCGGCTCGCGTGGAGAACATCTGGCCGTGCGGTATATCGCATCCCAGATGGAGGCGATCGGGCTGCTTCCTGGGGGAGAAGACGGCTCGTATTTTCAAAAAGTGCCGATGGTTGGAACCGCACCCGATCCGTCTATGACGCTTCGTTTTCATATAAACAACCGGGTTGTTCCGGCGATTTATAGCGAAGAGTTCATCGCAATAGCTCCTTTGCAAAGGGAAGAAATGCATCTGAAGGAAGCGGAATTGGTATTTGTCGGTTTTGGAATTCAAGCCCCGGAATACGAATGGGACGATTACAAAGGCGCCGACCTGCGCGGCAAAGTTTTGCTTTTTTTGAATAACGATCCCGACACCGGCGATCCACAGTTTTTTGGCGGGAAAGCGAGGCTTTATTACGGCCGCTGGACTTATAAATATGAAATGGCGGCCAAAATGGGAGCGGCGGGCGCATTGATTATCCACACGAACCCGTCCGCCGGGTATCCCTGGCGTGTCGTTCAATCGTCCTGGTCTGGGGAAACGTTTGCCTTGCCTTTATCCGAACCAGCACCGGAGATGCAGGGGTGGATTACGGAGGAGAAGATCGAGGAAATCCTGAAAACGGCGGATATCAACCTTTCCTCTCTCTACGACACCGCGCAGAAAAAGGATTTTCGTCCTCGGTCTTTGGGAATTCGAGTATCCATCGATATTCAGTCCACTATTCGACGTCTCGAAGGGATCAACGTATTGGGGTTGCTTCCGGGAAGCGATCCCCGGTTGAAAGAGGAAGCGGTGGTTTTTACTGCCCATCACGATCATCTGGGAATCGGCGATCCCGTCGATGGCGATTCGATTTACAACGGCGCATTGGATAACGCTTCGGGAATCGCTTGTATGTTGTCTGCCGCTAAAGCCCTTGCCGGATGGACTCCTCGCCCCAAGCGATCGATTCTGTTTGTGACTGTGACCGCCGAAGAATCCGGTCTGCTCGGCTCGGCCTATTATGCAAAACATCCGACTTTCCCGACCGAAAAGATCGCGGTGACTTTCAATATGGATGGAACGAATATATTGGGAAGGACGAAGGACTTAGTGGTGCTCGGTTTTGGGAAAACTGACTTGGACGATCCGTTGCAGAACCTTGCGGCTCTTCAAGGGCGTGTCGTTCTTCCCGATCAGATGCCGGAGAAAGGATCGTTTTACCGTAGCGATCATTTCAGTTTCGCCAAGACCGGCATTCCCAGTTTATCGTTTGAAACCGGTTTGGATGTCATCGGAAAGCCGGAGGGCTGGGGCAAGGCGCAGGTCGATGAATATACCGAGAAACACTACCATCAGCCCAGCGATGAATACGATCCTGCCTGGAATCTCGAAGGCGCGATCGAGGATACCCGGTTGATCTTCCAATTGGCGTTGCAAATAGCCAATCAGGAAGCCATGCCAAAATGGAAGCCCGGCGACGAGTTTGAAAAAATACGGAATCCATGAGGTGAACGAGATGAGAATTCCATTACGAGTTTTTCTAATAGTTCTTCTGTTATCAGGATTTGTGTTCGGCGCCATCGCCGGGGAAAAACCCATCCGGATTTTGATTGTAACGGGAGAAGATTATCCCGGACACAAATGGAAAGAAACTACGCCGCTGGTACGATCCATTTTGAGCCAGAAAGAGTATTTCGACGTCCGCGTCTGCGAAGACATTGAAATCTTCGCCGCCGCTCCCGAACTGCGATACGATGCTATTGTTTTGCATTATTGCAACTGGGAATCGCCGATGCCCAGTTTGGCGGCGCGGGAAGGATTGGCGCGTTTTGTTTCGAGCGGGAAGGGGCTTGTGGCGCTTCATTTCACCTGTGGCGCTTTCCGGGAGTGGCCGAATTACCAGACATTGGCGTGGCCGGAATTTGAAAAAATTGTTGGCCGGGTATGGGATACGGACAAGACGCACGATCCCTATCAGAAGTTTCAGGTTAAGGTTTTAAAGAAGGATCATCCCATCACGCACGGGATGTCCGACTTTGATCTTGAGGATGAGTTGTATTTTTGCCTGAAAGGCGAACCCCCAATCGAGGTATTGCTTACCGCTCATTCCACTGTTACACAAAAAGAAGAACCGAGGGGATTCGTGCTCGAATATGGATCGGGACGCGTTTTTCATACACCCCTGGGGCACGATGTGAAAAGTTTTCAAGCGCCTGGCCTGGCGCCATTGCTGCAACGTGCTTGCGAATGGGCGGCGACGGGAACGGTATCGCGTTTTGATAAGGAATGATGGAGGGGCGATTCTAAAGGAGATTCATTACTTCGGTGTAATGAAATCGCAGCCAACCGGATTCTTTTTTACGAGACCTAAAAACGAACCTTGTAAACCGTTTGCTTGAGGGCAGGCATCGGTGCATTCCAGGCACAAGATGCAATCTAGCGGCGCTTTATACACAAATCCACGGGGGGTGGCGTTCTTCGGTTCCTGCAAATCCACATCCACCGGGCAGGCTTTGGCGCACTGTCCACAAGAAGGCGGATATCGGATTCAGCAGCGAAGTGATTGCTCCTACGGGACAAAGGACGCGGCAGAAGAAACGCAGATTCATTGTGGAAAGCAAAAGTATTACGCCTAAAATCGAGAACCGGACAACTGTCCAACTTCCGCTGGGGAATCCGGACATTAGGCCGCGCGGCAGGCTCGATTCCAAAGCCGCCGCCGGGCAGATCCAGCAAAAGAACCAGCCCGATTCGATGCCCACGAAGAGAGGAACGAGAATCGCCGTCACCAACAGCACGGCGTAACGGCCCCAACGAAGCGGACGCCATAATGAAAATTTTGGGGACGGGATTTTATAAAGGAGTTCCTGGAGAAATCCAAAGGGACAGACCCAACCACAGAATGCCCGTCCCGCCAATGCTCCAAAGAGGAGAATGGTTCCGATCAGAAAGATCGGAATCAAACCCAAAGCCAGGTAATGCCCCAGGATGCCGATCGGGCATGAAAAAACCGCCACCGGACAGGAATGGCAATGCAATATCGGCAGACAAAGCCATTTCACCTCCGCCAGAGGGCCGAGACTCAGCGCAAAAAGAGAACCGGTTTGAAACCATCGCCGTAATTTCATGGATGTTTAGGGGGCAGCTGCGAACGCGCAACCGCAGGGGATTTTATATTCACGTAGGGCACGCTTTGGGGGGCGCGGAACGGTCGTATGTGAAATACAACGATCCATCGGATGCGCGAGCCACGCCGGAAATCGTACATTCGAATACTAGGGACGGATCGGCGATTCTTTCAAATAGGAGAAACGGATCGTTTTGATCGCCGGGCGCTTCCTCGTACACTTTATAGGTTTTGGCAAAACCGCCGTACGCCAACAGGACTACGGCGGCGAGGAGAATCAACAAGGGAAGCGAAATGCGGTAAAAACGGTTTGCCGTCATGGCTCTTTCCTGAACGAACCAGTTTTTTTTATTAGTAGCAAATTATTCGTGTATTGAGAAGATGCTCGCAATACATTTTTTCATTACGACAGGATTCATGGAACTGATTCATTTTCTAAAGTGATGCGTTATGGAATAGAGGAAATGGTATCGGACGGGCAGAAACACGCTGCCTATATAGAATTTCATTCTACATACGGTGATAATGAAAAACAATTGGGTTGTGTTAATCTTGTTGTTGGTGGCAATGCACCATTCCTCTTTTGGCGACGGGGGAAGATTGAACCTCGCCACCCTTCCAGCCGGCGATCGAAGCGCCGTATGGGCGATGGAGTTCACGGCTTTTTCTTCCCAAGAAAAGCCGATTGAAAAAAAACTCCCCAATGGCGAAACGCTGGAAGGATATGCGATCGAATTATTCACCGATACGGTGGTGAAATCCTTCCTTGCGAAATCCCCTCCACTCCGATTGTTTATCGACCTGAATGGAGATGGTGTATTTCAAGCCAGTGAAGGATTTACCGGAGAAAGACCGGAGATTGCCGAATTCGAGGAAGATTTTGTTTATTGTAACATTCCCTATCCTCTCTCGTTCGGTCCTATTCCCTCACCGCTTTTCGTGGATATCCGAACCTGGTTGAATGATGATCCCCGTTACGAAGATCGATGCATACTTAATATCCTGCAATGCAAAACCATTTACGAAGGAGCGCTGCGGGTGGGAGAACGTAACTACGCGGCGCGGTTGCTATTTCGTTCTCTGTATCGAATCCAGACGGAGCCAATCGCCTGTATTCTTCTCGATACCAATGAGGACGGCTTATTTCACCCCTACGAAGATCTGTGGTTTCCCGCGAATTGGTATGCGTATATCGAAGGGAAATGTTGGACGGTTCGAACTATCTTCAGTGAGCAATCCACCGATGTCGTTATTGAACCGTATACGGGACCGGTGGGTACAATTCAATTCCAAGGTGAAGGGATCGTCCAAGTTTGTGTAGGAAAATCCGGAAAGCCGATGCCGCCCGCTTTTTTACGGGCGAGGACTCCTGTATTTGGCCTCGAATTTTCTTTACCTTTGCGGGAGGATATGACTTATTCTCTGCCGGTGGAGAATTACGCCATTACAAATATTGTTTTGCAGTCTGACAGTTCACAAGAGACGTTTTTGCAATGGCCGGTCTCCCATTCATACGATACGGAATATTCTCCAATTTTTAACCAAAAGAACCAAACGAATAAAATCTGGATCGGCGGGCCATTGAACGACGAGATCAAGATTAAAACCAAGAATTCTTTCGGTGACGTTCTTTTGGAATATAGTGGAGTATTCAATCGAAGCCGTTATTCATTTATCGAACGTCAACGTTCCGATTTATATGCGAGTCATCGATCCCAACCTTCGTTATGGACGATGAAAGACAGCCGGGACAGAGTGGTTCGTGCGGGACAGTTTCAAAATGGCCGGGCAGTCGTTCGGATGCCTTTTTGGAGCCGGGGAACCTATACCGTTCAATCATTGGGGGTGGATAACGAACTGATCGACCGCTCGGTGGTTGAGTTCGCCTATCGTTCCGTACAACCGCTTATCTGGGGAATCGCATTGCTGGTTTTTGTTGTTCTGGCGGGATTTCTATGGCGAATCGATCCCGATTATCCAGCGTCGAAATGGTGGGCGCTCGTACCGGCAATGGTAGGGATTCTTTGGATCCGTTTTTCACCCTCTTTCGTTTATTTTAACGAAGAAGACTTTATTCAGACCGCGGGGACGGGACCTCTGGCATTGACTTTTATTCTCCTGGCCTGCCGTGTTTTTTCGCCCAGACGGATTGCCCGTGTGTTTTTTACATCTTTTTTTACCTCGACCGGAATCTTATTATCGATCCATATTTTATTACCGGGAACGGAAATGCTTGTTTTTCTTTTATTGATTGGACTTGTATTGGCTATCTTTTTTTCGGCTTTTTATCAAATTGTGCGTGGAAAGGTCAATTGGATTCGTTGTTTGGTTGGGTATCTGATTGGGACGGGAATCCCCACCATCCCCTATTTGGTTGCAGGCATTGTATCGAATGAGAAAGGATATCTTTATCTCTGCCTTGTCTTATTCGTAATGATTAGCGGATTCATGATTCCTTTGTATCTTTTGACGCTTATTAATCCCTGGGTTCACGATCTGTTCGCCAAACGGATGGTCGATCCCACCGATGTTGAAATATTGATTGAAGAGGATAAACCGAAAGAGATTGCTTGACGTCTTATCCTTATAAGGATTAGATTGTTAATGAGGTTGTTATATAGAGGAGGCGACGGGGGCCCGGTGGCTCTCGCGGTCTTCAAAACCGTCTGCGTCGCGCTGTCGCGCGATGGGTGGGTTCGACTCCCATTCGCCTCCGCCAATTTGCCAACGGCCACGAGTACTACAAGGGAGGATTAGACTCCCGCCGAGTTTGATTGGCTGATTGATTCGATTTCCCGCGATTTGCGAAAATTTTATGGTGAAGCGAGCGATCGTACCGATCTTTCTTTTCCTGTTTATAAGCCCATCCGCATTGGCCGATGGTGGCGTCTTGCAATATACATCTATTCCATCCGGCGAAACCGCATCGCCCTGGCTGATCGACTTTGGGGGAATCGGTTCGGATCGATGGGCCGAAATCACTCTGGAAGACGGGACGAGGTATGAAGGTTACTTATTTAATTTCTTGTGGGATGAAAAACAGGGGAACGGTGTTTTCATCGATACAGTTCCACCGCGTTTGATTGTCGATAGCAATGGGGACGGCCTCTATCAAACCCATGAGGTTTACG
>CAZFOX010000001.1:19952-34934 GCA_964520565.1 uncultured bacterium
CCGAACGCTCGTTATCTATTTCATGCCGTCCGTTTTCCATTTTCCCTGGGCGGTTTGATAGAATCCTCCTCTATATTTACTGTTGAAACCGACGTTGCTGTATCCAGGTACACTAACTTTTCTTCTGCGGAAATCGTTCGTTTTCTAAATCGTTTTGAAGGAACCGTCTTGGCCGGAAGCAACACCTATCCGGCGTGGATGATTATTCGCTCGCTGAATTTGTATAATAATTTACCGAATACCCTAATTTTTCTGGATATGAACCGCGATGGCCAGTTTCATCCAGTAGACGATACCTGGTTTTCCAGCGAGGGAGCCGCTTCTATCGATGGTTTGTTGTGGAAAGTCACTACGGCCTTTCGTGAAACGGAAGCGGAATTGACTCTCGAGCCGTACGATGGCCCCACCGGAACGCTGAAATTGGAAGGCGACGGTATCACTCAGGTGGGCATTCGCGTTCCACAGTCATCCATGAGTAAGATGTCCTATGAATTCAGCCTGCCCCACCGAGACGATTCTTCTTATACGGTTCCCGCTCAGTCCCTGGAGTTTTCAAAAATCTGGTTGACTCCAGGCAAAGAGTCGGAGATTGTTTTTCAATGGCCAATCCAATCGTACAACCAGGCTACACGTTTTGAGGTTCAAGAAAATCAGACTGTATCCCAATCCATCGGCGGTCCCTTGCACCAATCGATCGAAGTGCAAGCAAACTGGTTGTCGGGACGCTTGAATCTCTCGAATAAAGGTTGTACTAACCGCAGAGGATTGCAATTCGTCGGCCTTCAAAAAAGCGATCTCGTCCGTGGCGGGGAATTGCCGCCACCCTCCTGGGAACTGAGAGACCGGCGTGGGGCTATTATCAAATCGGGCCGTTTTGCCTATGGCTGAGGTGGAACCTGTCAGGCTTCCGTGCGAATGCCTATTTTGGCTTTTGGGAATTACACCGTTCATGGAACCGGGACAGATGAGTCTTTCGTGGATATTCAAGCGAATGAATTTGCCTATTATTCACTGGCTCCGGCAATATGGATTCTGATCGTTCTTACTTTTTTGCTCGCTGTTCGGTATCACAAGATCGTCGATCCATCCTATTCCGCCGCCAAGATATGGGTGTTGGTTCCCGGTTTTGCCGGACTGACCGCCATTCACCTTCTTCCCAACGAAGAATCCGTTTTCTTTTCGTTCTCTCCGTTGATATTAACTACCGTTCTGTTGATGTGGCGCTGGAGGAGAGTACAACGGGTTATTTCTGCATTCTTATCGGGGATGTTAGCTGCCGCAATGGCGAATCTGTTTGTCATGGCCGCATTTCAGGCGGGTATACCGGTGGTCGCGCTGCTTGTCGAAAGTGTGGTGGTTGCAGCGGTGTTGGTACTGCCGCTTTGTTTGATCCGAGCCATGATTCGGCAACGGATTACCTGGATGCGATTCTTTTGGGGATTTATGATAGGGACACTCGCCCCTCTCGTGCCTTTGGTGATTGTGGTTTCATTTCTCGGTGCTCCACCAACCTTTTTCCTCTACCCGTTGGGATTCATCAGCCTGGCCACTCTCCCCTTCATTGCCCTGATCCGATGGAATCCCTGGGTACGCGACCTTGCTACCGGAGACTTGTTCAACGCTTAAACCGCCATAGAGTAATAATAGATATTATCTCTTTTTCTTCGCTTCTTTTCCCTTTTATGGATTTGAAGTGAGAGAATTCGATGACGGGAGAATGTTATGGACGTATCCATCGATCCTCGAAGCCGGCTTCCATCTGTCGACGGGATTTTGCAGAATCTACATGCCGATCTGGAATTTGATCGATTTTCCCATATTGAAAAAACCAACGCTGTCCGTGTGGTGATGGGGCGAATTCGATCCGGTCGTTTTCTCGATCCAATCCCCACTGTGGAAGAAATCGCACAACAAGTAAAAAAACTACTCCTGATGCAACATCTTCAGAATCTGCATCGAGTTGTAAACGCAACGGGGATCATTCTGCATACGGGTTTGGGGCGCGCCGCGCTTCCGCAGGAAGCGATGGATGCCGTGGCGCAATTGGGTGGATATTGCAACCTGCAAATCGATCTGGAAGAGGGAACGAGGGGACGCCGGGATGGCGTGGTGGAATCGTTGCTCTGCACGATTACCGGCGCCGAAGCGGCCACGGTGGTGAACAACAACGCGGCGGCTACCCTGCTGGTGTTGGCTGCCCTTTGCGCGGAAAAAGAATGCATTGTCTCACGCGGCCAGCTGATTGAAATCGGTGGTTCTTTTCGCTTGCCCGATGTGATTGCTCAAAGCGGGGCGCGTATGGTCGAGGTAGGAACGACTAACAAAACTCACCTGCGCGATTATATCAACGCCATTACCGAGGATACCCGCGCGATTCTGCGAGTGAATCCAAGCAACTACCGGATTATCGGTTTTTCGAAAAGCGTGCCTGTTGCTGAACTGGTTGCGCTCAAAGAGGGAAGAGAGATCGTTGTCATCGACGATCTCGGGTGTGGTGCATTGGTCGATCTCTCACGGTTCGGCCTTCCCAGAGAACCTACCGCTCATGAAAGCGTCAAGGCGGGGGCGGATGTGACGCTGTTTAGCGGCGATAAACTGATCGGCGGGCCCCAATCGGGAATCATTATCGGGAGAAAAACGTTCGTCGATATCATTCGCAAGCATCCCCTGGCGAGGGCGCTACGAGTCGGTAAATTTACGATTGCCGCCCTGGAAGCCACGCTGCGGTTGTTTCTGGAACCGGAGACGCTTCCCCAAAGGCATCCCATAATCCGTATGATTTCTCGAACCTATGGCGAATTGAAGCAACAAGCGGAAACACTCCAAAGGAGATTATCGCCGCTGATCGATTGCGAAGTGATTAAGGGAGAGAGCGCCTGCGGAGGTGGTTCGTTGCCAGATGCGATACTACAAACCTCTATCGTGGCTTTATTTCATAAAGATATTCCCCCGGCGGAGTTGGCGAAGCGGTTGCGTTTGGGTGATCCGACTGTTGTTACCCGCATCCAGGATGACCGGGTTTGCATCGATGTTCGAACCTTGCTCGATGGCGACGACGAAAGGATCGTAGAGGCGCTTCGGCGAGTGTCGCATCCTGCGAAGACGTAAGGAATCCCTCGTTAGTTTCGATACGAGCTCGAGGATTGTACAACGGTCTATTCCTGCGGTTTAATGCCGATTATGATGCGATTATCCGGGTTTCATGATTCGTATCGAGTTTACGGCGCATGTCGTATCGTTCCGGGTAAAACATATGGCAGACAGAATGAGTTTTCTCGATCGAGTGGATCGATCGAATATACACGTATAAATTGGAAAGGATTATCCTCGATGCCGTTCTCAAGAATTAAAACCATCACTGTTTTTGCAATCGTTTTCGCGTTGGTTGTTTCAAGCGCCGGTATAGGGTGGTGTGCGTTAACCTCCTATTTGCGATTGGAGGGGAACTCTCAAGGCGTAATTGAAGGGGAATGCACTCAGAAGGGATATGAGAAATGGATACTTGTATACGGTGTCAAAAGCCAAATGGAAATCCCAAGAGATCAACATACAGGCTTGCCTACCGGACAACGGATTCATCATCCCCTGACGATTATTAAACCCGTCGACTCGTCGTCGCCTCTGATTTGCCAGGCCCTGGTGTCGGGAGAGCGGATCAAGAAGTTTCAACTGAATTTCCATCGTATCAACGAAAAAGGACTGGAAGAATTGTATTATACAATTGAATTGAAAAATGCCCTCATCGTCGATTATCAATTGACCAAATTAAACATGAAGGAAGAAGCCTTCAAGAATTACCCCGACATGGAAGAGGTTTCTTTTACTTTCGAGTCAATAACGTGGTCGCACAAAAAAGCGAATACAGAAGCGATCGATAACTGGAAAGAACCGGTATCTTGAACGATTTAAGACAGAATAGGTAAAATCTTACCAATGTGAAAAAAATACGCCCATTCTCGAATGGCTTCTATCGATGTCCAAACAGAATGGGCGTTATCTTCTATTGAATTGAGATATTTAATAGAGATACCAATCGATGACCGGCGTGCTGCTCCAGGAATCGTATACCGGATCGAGAAATGTGGAGAACAGGGTTGCCGTCTCTCGATTGGCTTGGCTGCTTGGGTGAGAATCGCCGCTATTGCCGCCGTATTCTTCTTTCAAGCGGTTTGGGTGTTGGGAATGATCGGCTGGATAGGCCAGCGCGTCAAACCAATCGAAAACTGCCACGTTATCCAAACCGGGATTGCGAATGTTGTAATCGGCTAGCCACTCGTTTTTTAACCAATTATTGAACGCACGCGCCCGTTGTGCTTCGGCGTTGTTTGTTTCGTCGCTGGGACCGTAATTCCGCGGAGGAGCGGTAACCACGATAAATAAGGTATCCGGATTTGCGGCAAAAATTTGTTCCAAGGGTTTGTAAACGACACCATTTTTGGTGTAGGTTCCAATGGGATCGTTGTATTTGCGAAAAACGCTTTTGTAATTGACGGTGGTCTGAGAACTGCTGAAGGGATCGCCGGGTTCGCGGCCATCGCTGCTGATGTTGCTGATCGGGTAGCAGCTCTTAAACATGATGATGGCGTTGCGGCCGGTGGCGCAATCGAATTTTTTCACACCATTCAGGTAGTCGTTAAACCAGCCGATCCAATGGTTCATGTTGGTGTTGTCGCCGGGAGTTCCCCCCAACGAGTCGGGACGCCCCGCATCGGGCGGCAGGTCGTCGCCGTAATAGATATCGTTTACCTCATCGATATACGTTTTCGCCGATAGAGCGGAGCGGAGTCCGCCATTCAACCAATTATCCCCGCATGAGTGATGGATGAAGACGATATCGTCCTGTGCGTTACTATCCATAACCGAAGTCGATAAGATGAACACTCCTGTTGCCAATGCCATGAGAATTGAAAGAGGCCACCGTTTCATAATCGTTCCTTTTTTATGTAGATGAGATATGAATGTGATTGCCTGGCAATCCAATAGGGCTTCGATAGTAGAAGATCGGTACAAACAGAATATAGGCCGAATTCACACAATATCCAAATTGTATAATAAAATAGAAACACTGTCACCCTAAATTTGACGCCGATCAGAACATTTGCTTGACCACGCCGGCTTCGATGCAGCTGGGATATTTCCGGCATCGATAAACGCTGTTGGTGACTTGGATAAAATCGCTTTCGTCCGCCTCGAAAATATTGGGTATGAATTTTTGCGGATTGCGATCGATGAACGGAAACCAGCTGCTCTGTACGTGCACCATGATCCGATGCCCCCGCTTGAAGGTGTGGAAAACATCCCATAATTCAAAGGAGACTTCCGCGATTTCGTTCGGTTTGAAGGGCTTGGGCTTTTCGTAACTCTCCCGGAACCGTCCCCGAAACACTTCCGCGCGCACCAAGGTATGCTGCGCCGATTTTTCTTCCCGGTCGCCGGGGTATACATCGATTAATTTTACGACCCAATCCGAATCGGTGCCGGTCGTGGATACGAATAAATCGGCGCGGATGGTTCCCGCCAGAGTCAGGTCTTCTTTCAGAATCTCAGTCTGATAGGTCAAAACGTCCGGTCTCCGCGAAGCGAAACGCTGGTCTTCTGAATAAAATGTATTATTAATGAATTGGGAATAATCGCGAGTGTGGGGAACCGGTTTGTTGGGATCGCTGATATAGGAGTCGCTGACCTTCGATTCCTCCACTGGTTTCTCTTCGGATAATCCTCCGTTCTTTTGAAAATAAAACTTCGTTCTTTTCGCCGTTTTTGGTGGCCATTGGTCGAATCGTCTCCACCGGTTGGCTCCAGTTTCGAATACCAAAGCCTCGGGCAGGTTGAGTTCGCCGCCTTCGTCCTTCAGAAAATGCTTGAAGAAGAGCAAATCGACGTTATTTTGATAGTACTTTGCGGTGGGAAATCCAAAATCCGTATCGCCCAGCGCGTTGCCTTCGTTTCCAACCCAACCGCCGTGCTGCCACGGCCCCATCACCAACATGTTAAAAATTCCGGGATTCTGTTTTTCGATGTACTCATAGGTCTTTAACGGCCCGAACAGATCCTCCCGGTCGTACCATCCCCCAACCACCATTACCGCTGCCTTGATGTTTTTCAGATGAGGCAGGATGTTACGTTTTTTCCAAAACCCATCGTAGTTGGGATGCTGCATGATTTCCGACCAAAATGGGGCTTGTTTCTTGAGAATGGTTTTATCCACATTCTTCAATGGTCCCACGTCCATGAAGAATTGATAGGCATCGCTGGTTTCGATCTCATAGATCGGATCTGGCCATCGATCGATCAGCCCTTCGCGTGTATCCAAAACGCGGTTTAAAAACGAAAACCAATGATTCAGTAGATACGCGCCATGGTGGAAAACGTCGTCCCAACAGAAATCGGTAACCGGCGCCTGGGGAGAAACGGCATTTAAGGCGGGGTGGGAGTCGATGGCACCGGACGAGGTGTAGAATCCCGGATACGAGATTCCCCATTGTCCCACCTTGCCGTTGTGATTGGGAACGTTCTGGATCAGCCATTCGATCGTATCGTAAGTATCCGTGCTTTCGTCTATGTCTTTATTGGTTTTTTTATCCTCGATATGGGGCGTCATATGCACGAACTTGCCTTCCGACATAAACCGCCCGCGTACGTCCTGAAAGACAAAGATGAATTTTTCTTTTTCAAATTCCTCATGTGGCCCAAGCGATCCCTTGTACTGGTCGAGGCCGTAGGGACTAATGCTGTAAGGCGTACGCAGCAACAGGATGGGATAGGTCTTCGATATATCGTTGGGAGAATAGATGGCCGTGAATAGTGTAATTCCGTCTCGTACGGGAATCCGGCATTCGTATTTCGTGTAATGGGCACGAATGGCATCCGCACGCTCGTTGGCTTTTGTGTATCCGGTTGAAACGAAAAGAAACAAGGCCATGCTTATGCAGGTCGAATTCAGGTTCATCGTATCATTCTCCCCTTCGATTTTGTTTAGAATCGGGATGATTTTCTCACAAATTGCAAGACCTTGTCAAATCTCCAATCGCACAGAATTTCTTCTCCAGGGCGACTTCCTGTATGCTGTACCGATCTCGACGACGTTTCTATTGTGTTTTTATGTAGTCAAAAATGCCTGTTTTGCGATAATGTTCTAGGCACCGGTGTGTTGAAAACCATCACGGTGTATGTCGGGGAAATCCCGATAAGAGAATCAGGTTTTAACGTATTATTGTTTTTTCCAGGATAGGTACTCTTATAGGTAGAAATCGAAAATCAACCTGTATTTTCCGTTCGCCGGTTTCAACAAAGTTCCAAGGTTTTTGATCAAGGAATACGCTCATGCGGTTCGTGAAATTCCAGGAATATCAAGTCTCCTGCTGGCTGCAACCCAGTCAGCCTTCTCCCCTGTACCAAAAAGATATTCTTTCATCTCCCTCCCCATACAAACGTTTTTTCAAATGGATGACTGTTGGAGCAAGTGCGGTTATTCTAGGGTGGTTATTTCTTTGAGGAGTTATAACGTTACCGCCGTCTTTTTTCTCGATTCCAATACGTCTGTTAACTCATTGATATTTCACGGTCGACCCGTCCACGGGAGTATCGTCTGAATCGGTCGCCGTCAAGGACGGCGGAAAAACAGGTTGATCATTTTGGAAGGAACCAGAAGTTCGATAAGTTGGTATTGTTGGAGCCGGTCGAGATTCTGAAATCGCCTTCCCATTTCTCCGCCTCGCTGAATAAAACTGCTGATGGAACAATTACACCATTCCAGGAATTCCAATCCGCTTTCGAGGCATAAATCATGTATTTCCTGAAAAAAATAGGAACGGTCGCGGGGATGAGAGAAAGAATCGGCTAATTCCTGATCGGGTAGCGAACGGGTTTCCGGCCAGAGTTCCCGGGCGATCCGATTGCGTGTTTCAATATCGGCAGTAGATCGAGGGCATCGCGCATGCGATAACGCTGCATATTGTTGGCGGCGCTGTATACACCCAATCCCAGCATGCCACCGTGTTCCAGCGATCCGGCGATATTTTGTAATGCGAGATGGGGTTCGCTCATGTGGTGCAGGGATCCGGACGACAGAGCGAAAACAAAACGTTCCTTGGGGAGGGCTTGCCGGGTGACATCCATTTCCTGGAATGTCAGATTCACGAGATGAAAACGTTGGCGGTATTGTTCGGCCACCGCCAGACTCCCGGGTGAGATATCGACCCCGATCACCTGACAATATGGGAGTGATTGGGCAAGAACGGCCGTGGTATATCCAGTACCGCAACCGATGTCAATCAGGTGTTTGCCTTCGGTGGAAATATGGTATTTCTGGAAAGTATTCAAAAAGAGAGCGACCGTTTTTTGCCGTTCGTTTTCCCTTCTCCCAGGCCGGGATAGGCAAATCGTGTATACATATCTCGAACCTGGCGGGTTACTTCATCCATCGAAGTGTTTGGTTCATCTTTCCATTCGGTTTCCACGCCAAACCTCCCTATTGATTCACTGAAACCATCGGGACACTATTTATATTATCCTGTCATTTTACGGCATGACCGGATCGCGATTCCAGCCGGGAGAGGTGGGTTTGAAAATTTTTCCGGCAGTATCTGATATGGAGACGTGTTACGAGATATATTGTTCGTGAATCAAGGTTTCATATTCGCAGAATTCGATTTGTTGTTCTTCGCGGAGGGATTCTGTGTTTCTCCAGGCGGTTTCATGCAGGCTGAGAATGCCGGATTTAATATGATTCGCCGCATCGCAGAGTGGAGCGCATATTTCTCCCGTATGATCTTTTGGGCGAGCGATTTCGATGGCTTCCTCGATCCGTTCTAATGTCACCTTGCAGGTTTGGTAAGCAATCAACATGGAGTGGAAATAATGATTGAGATAGTCGGGTTCATCGCTATCCCGGGGAAGCAGATCGAGAGTATGGCGAATTTCTTCGATGAGTCGGTCGAAAACGCCGTCCCGTAAAAACCGTTTATAAGCCATAGCCAATCTCCTGATCTAAAGAAAAACCTGTTAACAGTGTAGCAGAAATCACGGTGAGGAATCTATTTTTGGGGAATTGATCAGAGGGATCAAGGGAAAACAGGGGTTTTAAGAAAAAAAATATGAAAAAAAATTGTATTATTAAATTTATATGTATCAATATGTTGTATTTTATTTTTAATCCTGGGAAATGAAATTTTCGGAAAAAAAATAGAAAATATGTTGACACTTTGCAAAATTGATATATACTTGCTAAGGTAAGAATCAAATGATCCAAATGTGAGTGATTCGGATCCAACTGTTCTGCGATGGTTTTTTGAAAATAATATATGCTTGTTTCGTTGCAATAACCTTCATTTTTGCAATTCATATTAATGGGTCTGAGGGGAACTACCTTATCCAATCCTTTTGGGATGATGGAATCCGGGAGTTTTTTTTGAAACTTTTATATTTACTTGTCTTGGTAAGTATGTAAAGATTCATTACTCAATGGTGAATAACATGCAGACCCTTATTCCTTCCACTTTAACCTTTCTCCGCGATGACTGCGGACCCACGGTTGTGGAATATGGTGTCCTGCTCGCTTTAATCATCGTTCTGTGTGTCGGAATTCTATTGACACTGGGGGCTCAAGTGGCCGCTATCTATACCCAGTCGAATAACGTCATCGTTCAGGTTCCCGGCGCGCAATAACCAGGTGCATTATTCCTTACTATTGAAGTGAGGAGTTCCAAACATACGCCGAAAGGCACTGGAGGAGTAGATCATGAAGAAAACCATCCAAGCCGTAAGACAGTTTCTGGTGGAAGAAAATGGACCGACCGCAGTGGAATACGCCGTCCTGTTGGGCATGATCATCATCGGATGCATCATCACCGTCGGATTGCTCGGCGGCCATGTGTTGACCATTTTCCAGAACGCCGAAGCGCAGGTGGGCGCCGTTCCAGCTCCCCAATGATGAACGATCCTGACGACAGTCGGGGAATGGGTTTAGGGAGAGTTATCTGGGCGAACGGAGGGTAAGGATAAAAAAAATGCGCTGTTGCGCCAGATAACTCTCCCTCATCAAGTCAAATCGAAATCAATGCCAACGAGGAGCCAAAGAAGATCATGAAGCCGGAAATCATCAGCGCAATCCTGATTCTCGCCATTGCCGCTTATATCGATTGGAAAGAACACCGGGTTCCCAACTGGTTGACTTTTTCGGCCTGGGGTCTGGGGTTGTTATTCCATGCAGTGCTGCAGGGATGGGCTGGATTGGGCGCAAGTCTTCTGGGCAGTGTGGTTGGCCTGGTAACCCTGATTGTACCCTACGCCCTTCGTGGCATGGGAGCGGGCGATGTAAAACTGATGGCCGCTGTGGGTGCCTGGGTGGGTTCAGTTGTTACCCTGCAAGCTTTCCTGTGGATCGCCATAGTCGGTGGCGTAATGGGGATGTATTCCATTGTGCGTTCGAAAGAAATCCGCGAACGCCTAATGACTCTGTTAAACGCCGGTTCCAATCTCTTTACGTTAAAGCCGATGGATCAGGGGCAACCGGCTCAAGCGCCGCGGCGCATGATATTGCCCTATGGAGTTCCTATCGCCATTGGATTTTATGCGTACTTTCTGTTCGGAGGATTGGTGTGATGAAAGAAATGCCAAAATACCCTTTTCGCCGAAGTGAAAGAGGAGCGGCTGTCGTGGAATTTGCCGTAGTGTTACCGATCCTGCTCAGTTTTCTGTTCGGCATTATGGAATTTGGGCGAATCATGATGGTCAGTCATACTCTGAACAATGCGGCGCGCGCGGGAGCGCGTATCGCCGTTTTGCCCGGAGCGGACAACGCCAGCGTTCTGAATGCCATCAACCAGGAACTGAGTGGCTGCGGTCTTTCTCTGGACGAGTATGAATTAAGTCCATCCGATATATCCGGTGCTGACAGAGACGATCCGATTACCGTCACTGTTCGCATCAATTATGAATCGATCGGTTTGGTGACTGGATTCTTTCCTATGTTCAATGATACGCAATTGGAAGGCACTGTTGTTATGAGAAAAGAAGGATTTTCTTGATTGACACCGGCGGGAGGTCGGTTGTTTTGTTTAGGATCATATGTTATGAACAGGGGGAGATCGAAAGGGTTTCCCCTTTTCGATTCCTAGGGACCAGGAGGCGATGATGACGAAGAGAGCGGGTTTATTGGTACTGATCGTGGCGTTGTTTTCCGGCCTGATGGCGAGCGCTGCGGTCATGAAATATGTCAAGCAGGTTCGCGCTCAGCAAACGCAAATCCAACCAATGGATTCCGTGGTGATCACGAAAGTGAGCGTTCCCGCAGGAGGCACTCTGCTCGATACTCAAATTGTAACCGTTCAGCGTCCCCTGGATTCCATCCCTGCGGGTGCGATTCGTTCTCTGAAAGAAGCGCAGGGACGAGTCGTCCGTACCACTTTGTATCCCGGAGAAATCATACTGGAAGAGCGTTTGATCAAGCGAGGTTCCATGGGCGGCCTTCCTTCGCTGATTCCCATCGGTATGCGTGCCATCACCCTGAAAGTGGACGATACGATCAGTGTTTCTGGATTTGTTCGTCCCGGTCATTATGTCGATATTCTTACGACTGTCGATGTCGATGACGATCAGGGCAAGACGGTTACAAAGACCATCCTTCAATCCATTCAAGTGATTGCTACCGGCCAGGAAATCGAAAATCAGGAAGACGACAAGAAATCCAAAGTCGTTCCCACCGTAACAGTGCTGGTTACTTTGGAAGAGGCGGAACGTCTGGCCTTGGCGACCAATGCGGGCATGATTCGGCTTGTACTTCGCAATCATGACGATTTGGAACAAATTCCAACCGAAGGCATCACATTAAACAGTTTGATTCCCCAGGCTCAACGGGAAATCGAGTTACCCCCACCGGTATTCGTGGAAGAAGAGAAGGAATCTCAACCTCTTCCGGCAGCGCCCCGTCTGCGTGTGGTTGAAGTGTACCGGGGAACTCAAAAAACTGATGTGGCCTTGCCGCAATGAAAATCAACCCGGGCTCCGCTCGGGTTTTTGGAGGAGGCGTTCCATGTTTGATACCAGGTTCTTTTACGATCTGCATTCCCCAGATACCGGTGGACGGCATACGGGCTGGCTAGAACTTTTTCGTTTCCTGCTCTTGTTTTGCGCAGGGGGATTCGCGGTGCTCTACGCAGTCTCCAATGGGTGGGCCTTGCCGACCATCGATCAATTGCTGCCCAGTACCGAGCGGTTGGAAATCGTCGTCAATAAATCGTCGCTGGTGCGTCTTCATCAGCCGGTGAGCCGGGTGTCGATCGTCTCGCCCGAGATCGCCGACGTGCAGGTGATGGGAGAAAAAGAAATCCTTCTCACGGCTTTCTCGGTGGGGGAAACCAGCCTTCTGATCTGGATGGAAGATGGAACCGTCCGTACCGTGGATGTTGTGGTCAGTGTGAATACTCGTCCGATCGCGGAAGCCATCCAACACTCGATGCCCGATGAAGCCATTGAAGTTATGCCCCTGAATCAGGGGGTGGCTCTCCGGGGGCAGGTTCAGGGAATCGGCCGGGTGGATCAGGCCGTTGAAATCGCCAATTCCTATTCGCCGTCGGTTGTGAATCTGCTCGACGTGCCCGGCGTTCATCAGGTGTTATTGAAAGTGAAAATTGCGGAAGTGGCACGCACGTTTCGGGAAGAGGCCGGAATTAATTTCCAAATTCTCGATAACGATTTTCAAGGTACATCCATGTTGGGCGGTCTTGTTTCCGGAAACCTCGATCAACCCGGCCTGACTGTCAGCGATGCCGTGACGATGTTTATGGGGCTTCCCAACAGCAATATCAACGCATTCATCCAAGCGCTTGAAGAGAAAGGATTGATGCATATTCTCGCCGAACCGAATCTGGTGGCGCGCAGCGGCGAGACGGCCAGTTTTCTGGCGGGAGGGGAATTTCCCGTGCCGGTGGTGCAGGGGGGGGGGCATGAGTAACGCGATTACCATCGAATATAAGGAATTCGGCGTTCGTCTGCGTTTCACTCCAACCGTTCTCGATCCCCAGAATGTCCGTCTGGATATCTCTCCAGAGGTCAGCGATCTCGACTTTGCACAGGGTGTGAGGGTGAGTGGATTTTTGGTGCCGGTTGTCGTCACACGCCGAGCGCATACAGTTGTCTCTTTGCGCGATGGGCAGGCTTTCGCCATCGCCGGCCTGATCAGCAAGAGTAAACAAAAAAATCGCCGCAAAGTTCCTCTCGTCGGCGATATTCCCATGTTGGGCGGTCTGTTCCGGGGCGGCGATATCACGGAAAAAGAGACCGAATTATTGATTATGGTGACTCCTCATCTGGTTGCGCCCCTGGAATCGCCTCAACCCTATGCCATGCCGGGAGATTCCATCGAGGGAGGCGAACCGAATCCCTTTATCCCGGAAGAAGATATGAAAACCACAGAAAATACGGCTCCTTTGTCTCCTTTAACACCGGAACCATCAAGCACTCCCCCGGCGGTCGAGAAACGGGATGAGAATATCCCCACTCTGGTTCCACAAAATCTCTCGCATCCAAATAGTTCCAAAACTCGGAAAATTCAATCATCGAAAACAAAGGTTTCCAAAAAGACGGAACCTATGAATAAGAGTCTCATTAAAATACAACCTTCGGCAGAAAATGTCGGCAAATCCGAAGGAAATGAATCTCCAGCCGTATCGGCCTCATCGGATCAAGTGTCTGTGAATCCCTTGATCCAACCGGATCTAGTTCCTGCCGCTCTTCCGGATAAAACAAGTCACAAGGAAGAAAAAAAAGTATCGGTCTTCAGTTCCGGTTCGGCGGCGATCTCTCAAGTGGGTTTTCTAAAACCGGGTTTAATGCCCGTGGGGGATTTACGGCGACCGGAAGAAATCCTGGCCGTAAATACGATGGGTGCTTATAAGGATTCTTCCTCTTTTTTACTTCCCCAGGGAGTGATTCCCAAGCAGGAGGATTCCCGTGTCATTCTCGCTTCTCGAATCGAGAGTCATTGAGGGTGTTTTTTCGTTTTTGGGATGAATTGCTTGATTATCTACTGGAATGAACATGGAAAGGGATTGGATCATGAGACAGGATTCGAATCGACAGAAGGGAAGTGTGCTGGTGTTGGTAGCAGTTTCTATCACCCTTTTTTTTCTAATGTTTGCCTTCGCTTTGGATTACGGTTGGATGATTCTTGCCCGAAGCGAACTCCAGGCCGCTGCCGATTCGGCGGCTTTGGCGGGAGCCGCCAAACTGGCCGATGAAGATATTGTCATGGGGCAGCCGGATCAATTGGACGATATTACATCGGCGCGCGACTTTGCCGAACAGTTCGCTGGTGTCAATTCAGCGGCTAACCGGTTTCTTTTGTTGGATCGAAACGATAATAACGAAGTGGATGGAGGTGTGGTAGTCGGATATATCGACGACCCTCTCGATCTGAACAGCGCTTTTGAAACTTCCAGTGTCTCTCAGTACAACTCCGTGGAAGTTCGAACCAGCTTAACCCATGCTTTGAATGGTCCTCTGGCTTTGTTTCTCGGTGGAGTGACCGGATCTCCGGAATTGGAAATGAGTGCACAGGCTACTGCTACGGTAGACGATCGCATTGTGGGATTTATGCCCAGCAGCGGCGACAACCTGATGATGTTGCCATTCGCCGCTTATGAAGATACCTGGTATCAGTCGATTGATGGTTCTGGCGATGTGGATAATTTCCGGGTCGTGAATGGCGTCGTCAGCAGTGGTGCGGATGGAATACCGGAAATCACTTTATATCCCTATCGTGACAGCATGGTGATTCCTGGAATAAAAGGGAATGTGGGAACCTTGTTTATATGTGGACGTTCCAGTGTAAGTACCACAACGGTGAATAATCATATTTTATATGGGATTTCCCTGGCGGATGTTGTGGCAGCCGGTGAATTGAAATTAACGGAAAATGGAAGTGGTGAATTTACCCGTTGGACACCCGGAGAAAGTTGGATGTCCAGTACATGGCATTATTCC
>CAZFOX010000002.1:0-14287 GCA_964520565.1 uncultured bacterium
GATTTCAAACCTCCGTTATGCGATCCGTATTTGTTATAGGGATAAAAGCCCGGCATCGATCAGGCCGGACGGATTTTTCGTTTCTGAGGATCGAAGAGCATTTTTCGCTCGGAAACATAGGCGGCGTCGGCCAGCAGACAGGCCACCGCATGTTGATAACCCGCCTGAATATCGGCGTTGGGTTGTTTGCGGCTGCGCAGGCATTGCAGCCAGTTCTGCATATGCGGAACGATCTCGACATCGGGGACGCGCTGTTTTTCGGGGACGCGCCCGGGGTCTTCGGTTCCCTCGCCGGTCATAAAGGGTTCGCGCCACGAGGTGGCGTCGATCATGCCCTTGGTACCCCAAAACCGGGTGTAACTGCCGGAAGCGTTTCCGCACGATGTGGTATAGCTTACCATGAAACCTTCCGGATAATCGAGCAGAGTATGAACCGAATCGGGGCAGGTGCGCCGATCTTTCCAGGCGTAATTGCCGCACAGAGTAACGGCAGACCGGGGAAACTGCGCGCCGGTGATGTAATGCACGAGGTCGATGAAATGGCACATCAGGTTGGTGATCGAACCGCCGGTGAAATCGCGGTAGCCGTACCAGGCGGTATGTTGATCCGAATCGAAGGGGCGGTATTTCACTTTGCCCAGAAATTGTTTCCAGTCGGTATCCGATTCCGCGAGGGGGCGGGCGTAATCATGCCAATACGGCTTATAGTTGTTGCGAACCTGGGAAACTTTAATAATCGTTCCTAATCGGCCATCGTGGACGGCCTTCCGGCATCCGGTGAAGGAGGGCCAGCTGCGCAATTGCGTGCCCATCTGTACGACGCGCCCCGATGCCTTCACGGCATCGACCACGCGAAGGAGTTCCTTCATATCCCGCGCCAGGGGTTTTTCGCAATAAGCGTCTTTGCCAGCTGCGACGGCATCCTGGAGCATGGCGGCGTGCCAATGATCCGGGGCGGCGATCGCCACTGCGTCGATATCGGGACGCGCCAAGAGTTCCCGGTAATCGACGTAGGAGGGGACTTCGCTTCCATACCATTCCCGGGCTTTCTGCGCGGCGGATTCGCGGTGTTGTTTCCAGACATCGCAGACGGCGGCGATGGCGGCGTTTTCGGTTTCGCTGAATTGATGGATTTCTTCCATCAATGCATTTTGCCCCCGGCTTCCACAACCGATGATACCAATCGCCAGCCGGTCGTTCGCTCCCTTCGCGGACGCCGGGAGTAGAGCGATAAGCGGCAGAGAGGCGCTCCAGGTGGATTTTTGCATAAATGAACGGCGTGACATCGTTTCCGTCTGCATGGATTTTTGCTTTCCTTGCATGGTATTCCCTCCTCGTCCAAAGGGATCGTTCGATCTTTACGGAATATTGACTTCCTGTATTATTACTGACGAGTGCGAAGTTCTACTGACATAAATTTGTAAATCTTGATAATTCAGATAGTTACACAAACGTTGAACCATATCACATGAAACATCTCAAGTATTTGTTTTTACTATACTTAAATGTCAAATGCTTGAGAACTTCGCACTCTTGAGTTATTAGAACTGTTCCAATAATAAGGAAGAGAAACAAAAAGATCAAGCCTGGATTCGCATTTAACGGCGATCGCCCCGAGAAAGGAATTCTCGATTGAAATCGACCTCCCCCCATCCGGTTGGGAACGCGTCTTTGCTGAAACGGCTGAATCGCTCGACCGTGTTGGGACTGTTGCGCCATCAGGGAGGGCTTTCCCGGAAACAGTTGACCGAACAAACGCAGTTGGATGGAAAAACCATCACCAACATCACCCACGATCTATTGCGATTGGGAATGATCCGCCCGGTCGGCATGGTATCCCGGGGGGTAGGCCGTCCGAGCGAGTTACTCGAACTCCATCCCGGGTATGGATTTGCGTTGGGAATCGATTTAGGCGCCAGCCATATCACCGTTGCGGCGGTCGATTTCACCGGATCCATCGCCGCCCGAGCGCAGGCATCGATTCAATATGGATTATCACCGCAGACCGTTTTAAGGCGGATTATCGAACTTGGGGAAAGAATTCAAAACGAACTAAAAGGACGCCGAAAGCGATTTCTGGGGACAGGCGTGTGCGTTCCAGGCGTAGTCGATTGCGAAGCGGGCATTGGAATCTGGGCGGCGAATCTGGCGAAATGGCGAAATATTCCCCTGAGAAAAACGCTGGAAAAATTTCTTCCTCGTCCGCTATTTTTTGAAGAATCGACGCGTTGTGCGGCGTTGGGAGAGATGTTTTCGCGTCACCGGGAATCGATGTCCGATTTTTTGCTATTGGATATATCGTTGGGGATCGGATCGGCCATCATGCAAAATGGCCGGTTATATTATGGTCATTCGGGCATGGCGGGAGAAATCGGCCACACGACAGTCAATCCCGGCGGGGAGCTCTGCCGGTGCGGGAAACGGGGTTGCCTAGAGACGGAGGCTTCGGGACTTGCCATCGCGCGCAAATATGCCAAAGCCAGGGAATCCCTTCCGAAGAAGAAATCCTCTCCGGCAACAGCGGCCGATGTAGCAAGAGCGGCGTTGTCGGGCGACCGAATTTGTGAAACCATCTTCACCGAGGCAGCGCGCATGCTGGGAACCGCCGCCGCCAATGCAGTGATGCTGTTGAATCCCGCCCATCTCATTTTGATGGGCGGCCTGACCCGGGCGGGCGATTTACTGTTACGCCCGTTCCGCGAGACGTTGCGCCGCGAACTACCGCCGGAAATCCTGGAAAGCCTCACGGTGGAGATTTCTCCCTTGGGAGACGACGGCGGGCCATTGGGAGCGGCGAGTCTGGTAATCAATCGAATCGATGAAACGCCGGATAGTGTAGAAAGACAATAAATCCTCAGAAAACACAACACAGGAGGTTTTCTAATGTCCGAGAAAAAGTTGGGCGTTCTCATACACGGTGCGGGATGGGTGTCGGGCGAGCATATCAAGGCGTTTCAGAACAATCCCCACACCGAAGTGGTAGCCATTTCCAGCCGTCGGATGGAAAGCGTCAAACAGCGGGCCGCCGACGCCAATCTAACCGGCATCGGAATGTACACCCGTCTCGAAGAAGCCTTACAACACAGCGGGGTGGATATCGTATCTGTCTGTACCCCGCAGCAGATACACGCGGACAACGTGATTGCCGCCGCGGAGGCAGGTAAACATATTGTCATTGAAAAACCCATCGCCGTGCGCCTGGAGGAAATGCAGGCGATGCGCGAGGCGGTCAACCGGGCCAAAGTGAAAACCGTCGTTTCCTTCGTTCTGCGCTGGAATCCGCTGATCGCCACCCTGAAATCGCTGATCGCCGAAGGCTTATTCGGGAATATTTATTATGTGGAGACGGACTATCAATCCAACATCGCCAGTTGGTGGTCGGGATTCGGGGAAGCGCGAACCAAGGAGATGGGCGTCAGTGCCATGATGGTGGCGGGCTGCCACGCATTGGACACGGCGCGCTGGCTGGCCGGGCGGGAGATCGGGCGCGCGGCGCGGGTGGAGGAGGTGTTTGCCTGGTGCGGCGGCTGGCGCAAAGGGAACCGGCGGGAGTATAACTATTACACGGGCGCCTGGTCGGAGGACAAACCGCCGTTGGAATACGAAGGCCTGGAAGCCTTGCTGTTGAAAATGGAAAACGGGGTGCTGGGCAAAGTCACTGCCAATTTCGATTGCATCATGCCCTATACTTTTCCGATAGAAATCTTCGGCGACGAAGGGACGGTCAAGAACAACCGTATCTGGTCGCGCCGTTTTCCCGGCCAGAAAGGGTGGATCGAAATCCCCACTATTTTACCGGACACCGCTGAAGTCAGCCATCATCCCTTTCAGGCGGAGATGGATCATTTTGTGGAGTGCATTCTCGAAAACCGCGAATCGCACTGCAATCTGGAGGACGCGATCCATACCCATGAAATCATTTTCGCGGCGCAGGAATGCTACCGCACCGGTCAACCGGTGCGGCTGCCGTTGCTGTGATTGTTGAGAGAAAGGATAATTACTCATGACCGCTATTCTTCAAGCCATTCTCCTTTTCCTGTTTCTTTTCCTGTTGCCATTCTCCATTCAAGCCAGCGACGAGTCTCTTCCCCCAAAAGTGATCGATTTCAATACAGCTCCCTATCCCCGTATCGCCATGTTATGGGCGGCGATCCGCGGCGATCGTTCTCTCGAGAGCATGGCGCGTCACGATCTGATCATGGCGGGGATGGGAAGCCTGGGCTTGGAACTCGATGGCGAACCCAAAGGGCTGGCCGATGGATTTACCCCGGAAAGCGCCCACATCGCCCGGCAACGAATTCAAACGTTACGCGGCCTCAATCCCGATGCAGTGATTTTGGGCGATCTTCTGTTCTATGAATATCCAGACCGCTGGCTTCCCGACGATCATCCCTGGTGGCTTCGCGTCAAGGGCGAACGCCAGCAGTTCTGGCCCGGTACGCATCGGATGGATTGGAACAATCCGGATTACCGGCGGCATATCGTCAAACAAACAACGGCTCTGAAAGAAATCGGCATCGATGGCGTTTTCTACGATAACCTCCGCAACGAGCCGGAGCCCTGGATCGCCTTTCTGACCGAAGTCCGGCAGGCGGTTGGCGACGAATTTTTAATTCTGGCCAATGTGGGATACGCCGTGGGCGAATACGATTTCGCTGCTCCTTTTTTAAACGGTATCATGTACGAATCGGGGTGGAGCCATAACCGGACAGAATGGGACGACTGTATTCAGAAAATGCAACACACACAATCTTTGTTACGGAATCCCCGTATCAGTATCATCGAACGCTTTGAAGAGATACGCGACCGGGCGGGTTGGCCAGACGATCCGAAACGCGGTCAGAAACCCACGCCCGATCCAGCCGCCCGGCGCTGGAGTCTCTGTTTCTCGCTGGTGGTCGACAATTTCTATTATCTATTTTCCGACAGTACCAATCACCAACACGATTGGTATCCCGAGTACGATATGAAAATCGGCTTACCCGAAGAAGCGGGACAACGAATCGATTCACACGTCTGGCAGAGAAAATACAGCCAGGCACTCGTGGTGGTGAATCTGCCCGGCGCTCGGGAACCCTATACGCTCCAACTTAATCGTTCCCGGCTGGATGTATTCACCGGCGAGCGGGGAGATCGTTTTATTATTCCACCGGGCGATGGGAAAATCCTGCTGGCCGATCTCAAACAGGAATAAGTTACAGACATGACATATGGAGAGAACAATGTATCATCCAACCCATTTTCGTTTATTGCCCCGTCTATTGCAGCGTGCAGGTGTGACGCTCATGCTGGTATTTACTGCTTTTTTCCCCAGCGAAGGCCAGGATATTCCTTCTGCCAGCCAATTCCTTTTGGGAACAGCGCAGGTGGATATCACTCCACCCACCGGATGGCGCATGGCGGGGAATTATTACGAGCAGCCCAATAATGGAGTTCACGATCCATTATTCGTCAAAGCGATGGTCTTTCAACAAGGAGAGACCATGGCGGCCCTGGCGATTTGCGATATCTGCAGCGTACCGCGTCCGTTGACCGACCTCGCTCGCCAGAAAGCCAGCCGGACGACGGGCATCCCGCCCGAGAATATCGCCATCGCCGCCACACATACCCACGCCGGGCCGGAGTATTTTGGCATGCTGCGCGATTTTCTTCATCAAAAAGCGATCCGCGAACATGGAAGCGATCCGCGGGAACCGCTGGATTACCAGGCTTTCCTCGTGGATTCATGGGTAAAAGCGATTGAAGAGGCTCATTCGCAAATGAAAGCCGTGGATATCGAAGCGGGAATTGCCAGGCAGAAGGGACTTGCCTTTAACCGCCGATTCCATATGAAGGATGGGAGTGTTCAATTCAATCCCGGCAAGAAAAACCCCAATATTGTGCGCGCCGCCGGTCCGGTGGATGAAGACCTTCCTATCTTGTTTTTCCGCGATGCCGCCGACCGTCATCCCCAAGCTTCGTTGACTTCTTTTGCCATGCATACCGCCGTATTCGGCGGCGACCGATTCGGTGCGGATTTCCCCGGTATTCTGCAAAGCAATCTCCGAGAGAGATGGGGAAAAGGATTTTTCTCGCTTTATGGGATGGGGGCGGCGGGCGATGTCAATCATTTCAATGTCGATACCGATCGGCCCGATCCCGATTCGGAGGCGATCGCAGACACATTGACCGAGACCATCCTGCAAGCCATCCCCACATTGCAACCGCTTTCACAACTCGCTCTGGCTGCCCAATCTCGATGGGTTACCGTCCCGCTTGTGGATATCACCGCCGATCGGGTTGGGGAAGCCTGGCGGATCTATGAAAACCAGGAAATCAACCATCCCTCTTTTCTGGAATTAGTCGAGGCCTGGAAAGTCATCAACACCCAGGCATTGAAAGAACGCGGCGGTGACGGACACCGAATGGAAGTTCAGGCAATCCGATTCGATGTGGATACCGTTCTGGTATTGTGGCCTCATGAAATCTTTGTGGAATTGGGTATGGCGGTAAAAGAACGATCGCCATTTCAAAATACCATCTTTATTTCTCTGGCGAACGACTTCGATTTTTATATCCCCACCCGCAAGGCGTTCGCAGAGGGAAGTTATGAAATTGTCACTTCCTCTGTCCAACCCGGCGCGGGAGAGGCACTCGTCGAAGAAACGATCGTATTGCTAAATGAGATGAAACTTAACAAGCCGTGAATACGAACGCTTTGTTTCGAAAGGAAACGCCATGTCTGTAACAAGGATTCCAATCTGGAACATTCCACTCTTTATTACCATGATTCTTATTGTCACCGCCTGGGGAGCGCAAGGAGAAACCGATCAAGTGCCTTCAATCCACAAGGCCGGATTCGCCGAGGTGGATATCACACCCGCTTTGGGGATGGAGATTCCCGGCGGATACGGCAAAGCGTTTCATCAGAAGTTTCACGATCCCTGTAAGGTGCGGGCAGTTGTGTTCGACGATGGAGAAAAACGCGTCGCCCTGGTGGGCGTGGATGCGTTGATGGTTCCCCGCACATTGGTGGAAGATGCCCGGAAAGCGATTCAAGAGCAATGCGGTATTCCGCCGCAAGCGGTGTTGATTGGCGCTTCTCACTCTCATTCCTCGGGGCCGGTGGGGATGGTGCAGCCGGGCCAGTTCGATTGGGCGTCTCCCTCGATCCAAGAACTGGCGTATGAGAAATCGTCCTGCGCCGATGCGGCTTATTTGGATCGCGTCTGCGCGGCTGTGGCCGATGCGGTACGCACCGCCAATGCTAACCGAGCCGCCGTGCGGTGCGGTTTCGGGAAAGGGATCGAGGACAAAGCTGCTTTCAATCGCCGTTTCCGGATGAAGAACGGCCTGACGTATACCCACCCCGGAAAAGGGAATCCCGATATTGAATCGGTTGCGGGGCCCATCGATCCGGAAGTGGGAGTAATCGGCGTGTGGGATATGGAAGACCGGTTCCTGGGGTGTGTCGTCAATTACGCCTGCCATGCGACAACCAGCCCCGACGGCGTATCGGCCAATTGGATTTATTACCTGGAGCGCACCATTCGCGGGTGTTTCGGTGAGAATGCGGTAGTGGTTTTTTTGCAAGGATTCAGCGGCGATGTGACGCAGGTGGATAACCTCAGCCCGTCCGCCAATCCACCGGGGGATGAATGGGCGCAATACGTAGGCGGGCGAGTCGGCGCGGAAGCGTTGAAGGTTTTGTTTGGAATGGTGAAAACGGATCGATTCGTTTTGGACATGAAGTCTGAATTGGTTCCGTTCTACCATCGGATACCCGATCCCGAACGGGTAAAACGCTGCCTGGAACTGGTGCAAAAGAAGCCAGACGATGTGGACGCGACGGAATGGACGTTTGCAAAAGAGATCGTGCTGTTGGACGCCCTTCTGTCACAAAAGCAAAAAACCGACGTGGAAATTCAGGCTATCCAAATCGGCCCGGCGGTTTTTTTAACCGCGCCGGGCGAGATGTTCTGCCAACTCGGATTGGATATCAAGCAGAAGAGTTCATTTCCTCTCACGTTTCCAGTGGAACTGGCTAACGGCTGTGTTGGATACGTACCCACCCTGGAAGCGCTCGGCGAACGCGGCGGCGGATACGAAACGCGACTGACGAGTTATAGCAACCTCGAACCGAACGCGGGACCGAAGATGGTGGAGACGGCGTTGAAACTGGCGGGTGGAATGCGGCCCAGCGAAATTCCCGCGCCCGCCGCCGCGCCCGAATTCCGCAGTCCCTGGTCGTATGGAAACGTCCCGCCCGAACTGAAATAGAAAGAGTGAATCATGAAATATATGAAAGCATTCTTATGCCTGGCAATGGCGCTGTTCTGCGTAATCCAAATTCAATTCATCCATGCGGACGATAACCTGGAGCGTTTGGAAATAGAGTTTCAAACGCCGCCCATGCCGGCGCGACCCTGGGCGTATTGGTGTTGGATCAACGGCAATTTCAACTACGCCCGGATCACGAGAGAGTTGGAAGAGATTGCGCGCAAGGGAATGGGGGGATTCAACCTCTTCGATATCGGGGCATATGGGCAGGGTGAGAAAGTGCCCGCCGGGCCGGCGTTCATGGGGCCGGAATCGCTGGACGCGATCGGCTTTGCCGTACGCGAAGCAGGGCGTTTAGGATTGGGCATCGGCCTGATTGTTTCCAACAGTTGGGACGCGGGAGGCAGTTGGATTCCTCCCGAATTGGGGACGATGGGTTTATTCGCCTCTTCCAGTAAAGTCACCGGCACGAAACATCTGGCGTTAGCGCTTCCATTTCCGGAAGTGAAAATCTCCCCTAAAAATATAAAATACAAAGACCTGATGAGACCAGATGGATTACCCCGGTTTTATCGGGATGTGGCGGTGCTGGCGATCCCCGCGGGCGATAAAAGCGAAACCATCCCTCTGAATCGTATCATCGATCTGACCGATCGTTTGGATCGGGGAGGAAACCTCACCGGATCGCTGCCAGAAGGTGAGTGGGAGATCGTACGTTACGTCTGTACCAATACCGGTGAAACGCTAAAACTCCCCAGCCCCAATTCCGACGGATTGATTCTCGATCATTTTAATCCCAAAGCCACAACCTTTCATTTCAATTATATACTTGACCGATTGGAATCGGAAATCGGAGACCTTTCCCATTCGGCGTTGAAATACTTGTATCTATGCAGTTACGAAATTCGCGGGATGATCTGGACGCCCGCACTGGCGGCGGAATTTCAACAGCGGCGCGGTTACAATATGACGCCCTACCTTCCCGCCCTGTTCGAGCGGACCGTCGAAAATCGGGAGACGACGGAACGGTTTCTATTCGATTACAAAAAGACGCTATCCGATTTGATCATCGAAGGGCATTACAGAAACGCCCGCGAGATGGCGCATAAACGCGGATTGCAAATCTGTTCGGAAGCGGGCGGCCCGGGCCAGCCATTGCATAACTGCCCGGTGGAGGCGCTACGTGCGCTGGGCACATTGGATATCCCGCGTGGGGAATTCTGGAACAAGCATCAGGTTCTGAACGAAGAAGGCATCGATCTGTTATGGTTGGTTAAAGAGATCGCCTGCGCGTCGCATATTTATGGCAAGACGCTGGTGCAGGGCGAAGCGTTTACCAGTTTCGAACATTGGCAGGAAGGGCCGTTCGAACTTAAGCCGCTGGCCGACCGCGCGATGTGCGAGGGGCTCAATCATTTCGTCTTTCACACCTTCGCCCACAATCCTCCCGAGGCGGGGGAGCCGGGATGGGTTTATCATGCCGGAACCCACATCGGGCCGAATCGCGTCTGGTGGCCGATGGCCGGGGATTTTATCGATTACCTGTCGCGCTGCTCGTACCTTTTACAACGGGGGCTATTCGTCGCCGATGTGTGTTATTATTACGGCGATCGCGCACCGAACTTCGTCGATCCCAAACACATCGATCCATCGTTAGGCTACGGATTCGATTACGACGTAGTCAATTCCGAGGTCATTCTGAATCGCATGGGTGTGATGAACGGCCGAATCGTACTGCCCGATGGGATGAATTACGCCCTGCTGGTACTGCCCGAAGAAGACGCGATGGATTTGGTGGTATTAAAGAAACTTGAACGGCTGATTTCAGAGGGCGCAACGGTTGTCGGCGCGAAACCGGTACGCTCCTACGGATTACACGACGCCCAGCGCATGGATGAAGAAGTGCGCACGCTCGCCGATGCCATATGGGGAAAATGCGATGGATCGACGGTTCTGGAAAATCCTTATGGAAAGGGAAAGGTGGTCTGGGGGAAAACCCTGCGGGATATTCTGGCAGAAAAAGGCATCGCCCCCGATTTTCAAGTGAATCGGGGAAAAGACCGCGACGCCATCGATTATATCCACCGCCGGGATGGCGATTGCGACATCTACTTTGTCATCAATAGAACCGGCCGTCCAATCGACATGCAATGCGCATTTCGAGTCGAAGGGAAGGTACCTGAATTCTGGCAACCCGATACCGGCCTTATCAGCAGGCAGTATTATTACCGCAAAGGGGATTCTCATACATGGGTTCCCATGCAGATGCCTTCGTATGGCTCGGTATTTGTTGTTTTCAGGGATTCATCGCCCGAACCGTATATACGATCCGTTATTCGGGATTCATCAGCCGAAGAGGAATCCCTTCTTGTGACACAGAACCAACAATCCGAATTCACTTCGGTGATCGGTGCACCGGGACATTATAAAATAATCGATAGCCATAACCGCGTTCGAGAAATCGAGGTGGACGCGATTCCAGAGGCAATTGCCCTCGACGGTCCCTGGGATGTACGATTCCCGCATGAGTATGGTATCCCGCCGGTAATAACGTTTCCGGAACCGATCTCGTGGACGAATCACGAACTGGAAGCGATCCGGTATTTCTCCGGCATCGCCAATTACCGGAAAGCGTTTGAGCTTCCATCCGAACGGATCGGCGATTCCTATCGTTTCTTTCTGAATCTGGGAAAAGTGAAAGAAGTCGCGGAAGTCTTTCTGAACGATCGGCGCGTGGGCATTGTATGGAAAGAACCGTTCGAACTTGATATCACCGATCCCGTCCGCGCCGGAGAGAACCATCTCGCCATCGACGTCGCCAACGTGTGGAACAACCGGCTGGTGGGCGATGCGAAACTCCCCCCGGAATGGCGGCGAACCCATACCAATATCGCCAAAGGCCCGAAGGCATGGGGTACGCCCTGGAAAGACGTACCCCTGATCGAAGCCGGATTAATCGGGCCGGTGAAGATCGAAGTGCGGAAAAGGATCGTATTGAAATAAAGATATCAATCGATCCGTTCACGGCAATTCGCGCACGCGAATATTCTTAAACTCGATCGGCGAACCTTCCGATTCCAGGCAGAGATAACCGGTTCGCGGTTCGGCGTTGTTGCCGCCGGAAACCTCTTCGCCGTTTACCCACAACCGAATTTCGCCGTTAATACCGCGCACGTAATAATGGTTCCACTCGCCTACGCCCTTGCTGAGTTTCTTGCGGGGAAAACTGCGCGAACCGTCGGGCGACAGGGGCGGGAACGGATTGAGTTTGGATTTGCCCACCGCGAAGATGTCGCCGTTGGTGGTGAACCAATCGCCTTCCTTGCCGCTGTTCTTCTTATATTGCTCGGCGTACCCATGATCGAGCATCTGTACTTCGATGCCGCCGGCGGGAAGTTTACCCGGCGGCAGGCCATCAAGGGCTTCTTTGGGAACCCAAGCGAACGTGCCGGAGTTCCCCGCGAATTTCAGATGACGCCATTGCACCACCAGTTCGAAATTGGTGTAGGTCTTTTGGGTACGCATCACCCCGATGGGCTGCCCACTGCACAGCAGGATTTCGCCGTTCCATGTCCATGTATCGGGATTCCCGTTCACAGGGGCGAAATCGTCTTTGCCGAGGGCGATCCACCCCGGTGCGGTTCCATCGATCAATAGGTTGAGAGTGGCGGGCGTTTCGTCAGCGAGGCCGAAGGACACACCCGATACTGCCAGAAAAAACAAACTCATTCCGATAATCATTTGCGTTTGAAATTTTCCGTTCATCGTTGTTTTCCTTTTCTTTTGATTTCTATTTGAACGGCTGGTGAAAAATGACGGAATCCATGCGGGCGAGGACGCCCGCGCTTCCAGTACGTTCCCCGCCTTCAACCCAACATCTTCAAGAGGATGGCCTGGATGGTTCTTTCATCCACCAACGATCGTATTGACCTGTACGTTCCCTCCAAATCGGGCGATATCGCCCAGACTGTAAAGCCCGTTGGACGTGGCGTACATATTGGTAAGATTCCCCCGGATCGGAAGCCATTCCAATCCCTGGGTTACCTTATCCGGTCCGTGGCTCATCAAACTATATCCGTTTAGCGAATCGATGTTGATATTCTGGCCTTCCGCGAAACTGCGGACGTTACTGTATGTCGTCCACAATCCGCCATAACAGATGTATTGGTAGCTTAAGACGGTTCTTTCCCCGGAGGGGTACCAGTTTTTCTCGGCATCGGGCCGGAAGGGATCGGACAATGCCACATTGGAAGTATAGGCTACGGGCGTGGTCAATTCGTTGACGTATTCGATGTAATGAAACTGGCGGCGGGGATAGGGAAAACGATTGTGATCCAACTGGTAGAGTTCCAACGCCGACCCCATGGACTTGTGATCTCCCATCACCCTCGCGATCTTGGCGCGGGTTTGCGCGTTGAGGAAATTGGGCACGGCGATGGCCGCCAGCACGCCAATGATGGCCACAACGATCAAGAGTTCAATCAATGTGAATCCCCGCTTCATAGACCATCCCCCTTACTGTGTATCAACTGGGAGGATAACCATTTTCCGTACGGTCATCCTATTCAGTTCTCGTATCCTTCGCCTGGCGCGGAAATCAGGCGAAATGCCAGGATGGGTTTTCCCGCCTCGCCGAAATCGCCCCGCAGACGAATCCAACACTCGGAGGTTTTCGAGAAATCGCGGCGGGGCATCGAAAATCGGGCGGTCAGAGGCTGACGATCCATCGGTTGCAACGATGTTTCCCACTGCGTCGGAGATAAAATCCAGCCCGCCGGAACGCTTTCGGCGGTCACCGTTCCCGACAGCGCCTTCTCACTGAAATTATAAATAAAGAGAGGCAAATCGATTTCTCGATCCGGTTCGACAAGATGCTCCTGTTCCACTGACCATGGCGTTTCCGTTACAGAAACCGTTGAGGTGGCGGGCAGTACCAATTGCATGACGACCGGCGAAGAGGATCCCGGCCGGTAAACGCTCACCGGAGGTTTTTCGAGAGGAAGTGAATCCGCTCCCCCCATCGGCAGGAGTATAAACAAGGCGGCGGAACGCAGCCGTTCGGGTATTTTCCCTTCTAGTTTGCGCCCCAGATGATCATAAATCCCCTGAAGAGGCAAATTGCCAGGCAACGGCCATTCCACCGTAGTTTTTCCCCGTTCCGGCCAGTCGACCTCTTTTTCGGCCCAGGCGACCAGCACGTCGCGTTCGATTCCATCTGGACGCGCGCGGAAAGCGTAGACGTGGGCATCCGGTTTGTTTTCCCATTTCAAGCGTCCCAGGCATTTCGCTCCGGCGAGAAAACGTCCTACTGCCGCGAGCGCCGAATAACCCAGATTCGGGGTCATATCGAGCCGTAGGAGGCCGAATTGGATCGCGTTGCGATGTTCGGTATAGTGTCCCAGAATGAAATGAAAATGCCGGACAGCACCCGCGAACAGGCTCATGGCATAGGATTGAGCGAGGTATTCCGCTTTATGGCGTTGGTTTTCGAGAGATAGATCGAACCACGGTTCGCTGGTTTCATAGGAAATACCCCGGTCTGCCTCCGTTACCCAGATGGGACGCCCGGAGGCCGCCTCGAAAACCGGTTTTCGCAAGGTTAAATATGAGGAAGGCCATTCGTAATTGTGGATATTGTAGGTATCGAAATACGGCCAGGTTTCGTTAGCCAGGACGCCCCGCGTATGGAGCGGTGTGGGAACGCCTGCATACGCGTTCCAACCAACGATCACGTCCGGGCGTCCCGCTTTAAATCCCAGATAGGCGGCCTTTTGCATGGAACACATTTCATCGACCGTATGCCCACCAAAATCGGGCGCATTGGCTTCGTTCCAGGGTTCCCAGGCTTGAACACGTCCCGCGAAGCGCTCGCTCATCGCCCGGCAGAAACGGAATAAAATCCGTAAATCTTCGGGAAACCGCCCCCGTTTCGCGGGCGAATCGACCGCCCACTCGGGTGTATCGTGAAAAACCTGAAGCACTTTCAGGCCGGCCTGGTTTTCAACTTGGACCGACGAGTCGTAGGTAG
>CAZFOX010000002.1:14297-25864 GCA_964520565.1 uncultured bacterium
TCCGGTCCCGTTTGGATTTCCCGCCAGCGCAAACGATCGCGAATCCAATTGACGCCCGCCAGGGAAGCCAGTTTCGCGAGTTGTTCCTGCTTCTTTGGATTTTCCTGTGCGAACCAGGCGTTCGCGCCATCCACGCAAATGGGAGAATCCTGAGGAACCGGCGCGCTTAATCGAGCCAATACGGCTGTGGTAGTCCATCCCCATACGTTTTCGGCTTCATCCAGAAATTCCAGGCGGTACCACCCGATATCCAATACACCTACATTCACTGCGGAGTCGATTTTTTCTTCAGGGCGCAGTTTACCCTGTTTGACGATCGCGCCTCGGTCATCCGATAGCCGCCACCGGTCTGTGTCATCGGGAATAATGGGAGAGGCATGGACGATCACTTCTTCACCGGCCAGGTAAATATTTCCCGGATGGGCGCTGGCGCTGGGGATATCCGGTATCGTTCGTTGCACGGTTTGAAAATCCCGCCAGATATCTGGTGGCGAATCCTGCGGCCATATCGGAGAATGGAAAATCAATAATCCCCCCATGAATCCCAGACAATAAAACAACATTCGATGACTCTTCATGATGAAATATTCCTCCACGACGCAGGAATTCTTCAGTAATTTTCTTGATTCCGTTCCTATCAGTCCGACCGTTCAATCGTGTCGAGTAAAAAGCATAATGTAAACCAACCGGCAATTCGGATCGCCGATCTGTCAGCGATTGTATTCACCGTCGTTCATACCCACGGCCTGCGACTCGTTGTTCCATTAATATACTCTTAAAATCCCTCCCCGCCTAACCTTTATGAAACAAGATTGTCCGGAGGAAAATTATGCGGAGGCAGATACCGAGTATCAACAGGATAAAAAAGGATGACAGAACACTAGGGAAATCTGAATCTCATGGCTACCTTATTCTCAAGCGAAATTTGAAAAATGGGAGATGGATATGAATCATATATTATTGATCGTTTTATTCATACTAACGTCAATCCCGGCGTTATCGGAACCATCCCAAAACGTTTGCGAATCGGCGAGGCAGATTCCTATCGCTTACGATGTTGACCTTGTTGTGGTAGGCGGTTCGTCCGCCGCCGTGGCCGCTGCCGTGGAAGCGGCAGAGAATGGCGCGAGCGTGTTTCTGGCCGCTCCCCGCCCCTACCTGGGAGAAGACCTATGCGCACCGTACCGCCTTTGGCTCGAACCGGGCGAGGAACCGAGTACTCCATTGACCCACGCTCTTTTCGCCGAGCCTCCCGCTGCCGCCAAACCCGGAAAAGGAATCTCATTTACGTATCGGGCCGATCGCCCCTCGGCGGCAATGCATCCGGATACCGATCCGCCCTCCCTGCTTTCGGATGGAAAATGGGGCAGCGCTTCCAGCCAGAGCGTACAATACGACGGCGATACGGTCATCGTCGCCGATCTGGGCAAGGCAACGCCGGTGGAAACCCTTCACCTGATGGTTTATCAGCGCCCAGGAGACTTTTCTGTCGAAAGCGCCCAGGTTGCTCTGAGCGGTGAAGGATCGGAATGGAAAGTCATAGCGGAGATCAAAAACAACAATTCTACCACCGGTAATTTTGAGGAGAATGCGCTTGTTCTATCTGGCGAAATCATTCAAATAGCTCGGTACGTTCGTCTGACAGTGCGAAAAAATCCAGATGCCCGGCGGATACTTCTCGGCGAAATTGTTATCGAAACCGAGAAACCGGCCGAGCCCGGGGATTCTCGTCATCGCGTTCCTCCAACCCCCATGCAGATCAAATCGGTTTTGGATAAAGCCCTGCTCGATGCAGGCGTTCAATTTCTCTATAGTTGCTACGCCACCGATATTCTTTACGATCGGAACGGATCAATTGCCGGAATCGTCATGGTGAACCGTTCCGGACGGCAGGCGGTGATTGCCCGGACAGTGATCGACGCCATGCCGCGTTCCGAACTGACGCGGATGGCCGCTGAATTCCAACCGTATCCGGCCGGTCAACAAACCTTCCAGCGAATCGTTGTTGGCGGGAAGCCGCGCGAAGGGATCGATATTTCTCATAAAAACATGCCATCGCCGGTGCGAGCGGATACGAATGAATACACCGCCGTGGAATACACCCTGAACCTCCCCATGAAGGATGCTTCTTTCGCGTCGTTCGCCAATGCCGATCAAGCCGCCCGCGACCAAACCTGGCAGGATGGGCAGGTCGGAGCATCCGAAACGCTATTCCAGATTCCTCCCGATCCTCTCCGCGCGAAAAAGAGATTGACAGGAGATTGGCTCGGGGCAGACGCCATCGATCTGGATGCTTTTCGTCCGGCCCAATGGGACAATCTCTATATCCTGAACGGCTGTGCGGATATTTCCCGCCCCGCAGCGGAACGTCTTCTTCGTCCGCTTAACCTGATCGCCGTGGGAACCCGGATCGGCCAAGCCGCCGCCCAACAGGCCAAAAGCCTGCCGAAACCGGAAGGCGTGCACATTCCCGGTTCCGATACAAGCAATTCTCTGCCCGGCGAAATCCGCGAGCTGCTGGCGGGTGTACGCCCTATATCCGAAAACGTTCCCAGTATTCCTGCCAGCGAACGAGCGTTGCCGGTATTGGGCGAATACGACGTAGTGGTTGTTGGCGGGGGAACGGGAGGCGCGCCTGCTGGAATCGGCGCGGCCCGGCGAGGCGCCAGGACTCTGGTTGTGGAATACCTGCATGGCCTGGGCGGCATTGGGACCCTCGGATTGATCGGGAAATACTATTACGGATACCGAGAAGGATTTACTAAAGAAATCGATGACGGCGTCATTGCCCTGGGAGGCGAACGCGCGCAAAAACGCGGAGGCTGGAATGTGGAGGACAAGATGGAGTGGTTCCGGCGCGAACTCCGCAAAGCAGGAGCCGACATCTGGTTTGGCGTGATGGGCGTCGGCGCATATGTAGTGGACGGACAGGTTCGAGGCGCCGTCGTCGCCACCCCCCAGGGGCGGGGAGTCGTTCTGACCCAAGTCGTCATCGACTCGACAGGCAGCGCCGATATCGCTATCGCCGCCGGAGCCGATTACGACTTCACCGGGGCGGAACACGCCGCCCTGCAGGGAACCGGCCTGCCGCCCCGCCAACCGGGAGCCAGCTACACGAATACCGATTACACGTTTGTCGACGACAGCGATCCGGTCGACGTCTGGCATTCGTTCGTCATCGCCAAGGAAAAATTCGCAGGGGCTTACGACCTGGGGCAGATTGTCGATACCCGCGAACGGCGGCGGATCGTCGGCGATTTCACCATCAGTCCGGTCGATATCATGAACCACCGGACTTATCCCGACACGGTCAACATCGCGTACAGCAATTTCGATACACATGGATATACGGTGCATCCTGCATTTATTCTCAAGGATCCCGACGAAGAAGGTATCCATGCCAACACACCCTACCGCGCTCTATTGCCGAAGGGATTGGAGGGAATTCTGGTTACCGGTTTGGGAATCAGCGCGCACCGGGACGCCATGCCGATATTGAGAATGCAGCCCTGCATACATAACCAGGGCTATGCAATGGGCGTCGCCGCGTCAATGGCGGCCGCGGAAAACAAACCGCTCCGCCAGATCGACCTCAAAGCATTGCAGAAACATCTGGTCGAAATCGGCAGCCTTCCGGAGAGTGTACTATTCGACGGCGATTCTTATCCAATCCCCAAAGAACGAATCGAAGAAGCGGTGAAAAATGTGGTCAACGATTACCAGGATTTACCCCTGCTTCTCGCCCAGCAGGATGTCTCGCTACCCTTACTGCGTAAAGCATATCGTTCAGCGGAAGAAATCAAAAAGCAGATGGAAGATTCCACCCGCAACCGGCTTGGACAGACCGATTCCGGAGATCGCCGCGATCCCAAGTTGATTTACGCACACATTCTAGGAATGTTGGGCGATCCCACTGGAAGCCAATCTCTTTTGGACGCTGTGCTTTCCCAGGAGTGGGACGAAGGATGGCGGTTTACCGGTATGGGACAGTTCGGCGGCAGCGTCAGCCCACTCGATAGTTTGATTATCGCTCTGGGACGTACCCGCGATCCCCGCGCGTTGAAGATCATCCTGGATAAGGTGGAAAAACTGAGCGCCAGCGATGCGTTCTCGCATCACCGGGCGATAGCGATGGCGCTGGAAACGATGGGCGACCGTCAGGCAGCCCGGCTATTGGCCGAACTGCTGAAAAAACCCGACATGATGGGATATGCTTTCACCGGTATCGACAAAGCTCGTCAACAAACCCCTCGGGGACAAAGCAACGACAACACAACGCGGGAAAAAACCCTGCGCGAGCTGGTTCTCGCCAGGGCGTTATACCGCTGTGGCGATTATGAGGGTCTGGGCAAAAAAATACTGCGCGAATACGAGAATGACCTGCGAGGCCATCTCGCCCGCCATGCACATGCCGTGCTCAAAGAGAAATAGGGGAGAAGATAAACAGTAACGACCATACGCCGCCGGCAGAACGATTATTTTCCTGCGACGAAATCGATCCGGCTGGTTTGATTTTCCAGCACCTGGACGAATCCTATATCTTTTTCGATATCCGCATACAAATGAACTCGATAATTGGATGCGGGTAGGCGATCGATGCGATAGGAACCATTTGAAGCGATTTTCACCTTCCCGCCGAAGAGGAAATTGGAAGCGTCGACAAAATGAATTTCACCCTGTGTGATTGGATTTTGTTCTTCGTTCAAAACGACGCCTTCGACCGTCCCCCCTTGATTTAGAAAGAACACCGGGGGTTGGTTGTTGTCCCATTCCGCGGGAAGCGGATAGGCTGCCAGGGTGAATTGCGGATGCCCGATAATCAGCGTATCCGCTTGATGCGCGCGGTTGGAAATGAGAAAGGCTCCATTGTTATTGCTGAGTGAGGTTTCAGTAAAAATAATCCCTCGATATTCTTCCGGCACGTTTGGATTTTTCATTCTCGATTGCAGGCCGACGATCGCACCCAAAACCGGCTTCCCCGACGAATCGGCGACAATCCCGCGAAATTCGTTGGCTTTCTCCAATGGCAGAACGATTGGATTTGCCTGGATGTTGGATTTCGTTTCGATTTGGAGAATTTGACTGTACGCATAGCCATCGGCAAAAGCGAATAGTTGGTACGTACCTGCTTCGAAATTGGCGAATGAAAATGTCCCATTTACAGAGGTAATTTCGACCCGATCCCTTACAAATCGTCCACGCAGTATCACACTGGCACCGGCGATGGGTTGTTGGGTGGATTGATCCAGAACGACTCCACGGATGACATCCACTGGAGTTAAAGTAACGGTGATATATTCCTCCCAGGAAAAGCTATCCCGGAACGGTTTGTAATTCTCGGCAGTAACCGCCACCATGATGCCTTTTCTTTTATACAATTTCTCAAAGTAAAATTCCCCATTGGTATCGGTGATGCTGGCCAATTCCGATAAAATCTTGTTGGGGCCTGATCCCCCAACCGGGAAAGCTATGACTTTCGCTCCAGGGATGGGATTTCCCTCGTGCGAAAGTACAATTCCTTTGACTGTTTCCGTGCCTTCCTCGATGACAAAATCCACTCCCTGTTTATCTTCGCCATCTTTCAACGTAACGACACGATCCGTGCTGACCCATTGCCTACCGGAATCAGCATCTTTTACAAAATAGAATGAATATTCTCCCTTTCCCAGACCGGGTATGGTATATTTTCCCTCTGTATTGGTTTGGACTCGCCTGGATATAATCGACGTCAATTCGATGCGGCGCGCCGTGGAAAGATTGTGGACAAAGATATCCCAACCCTCCGCCGGGGAGCCGTCCCGGAAGGTGATTCGGCCGGAAATGGAGGAAGGCGCGCTCAGCACAACAGTCACTCTCGTAGGCGCGTCGAGAGTCCCGGTTTCCACGATATCGCTGGCTGTTTCTCCGTACCCTTTTTTCTCCGTTCGAAATAGAACTTTGCCGGGCGGAATATTCGTAAACTCGGCCATACCATTCTCATTGGTACTTATCGTGCTGTCTTGTTTGTTTCCGTACGGATGGGCAGATACCCACACAGAAGAAACCTGAGTTTGATTGGCGTCCACCACCAGAACCGTCACGGCGCCCGCTTCTTCCATTTTGATGGTATATTCATTGGATTGGGTGTCTGGGGAGATGTGGATTTCTGAGAAAGGCTCAGCGATACCCTGCATTTTTCGTTCGCGTGCATCGTAATCGATATACCCGCCTGCGCTGACAAACACGTTAAACGAGTCTTCGGAAATATTTTTTATACGAAACCGCCCATCCTCTCCGCTGACCGCCATCGGAGATTGATCGTTACCAATTAAGATCACTTTCGCGCCAGCGATCGGTTCGCTCCCTTTTTGAGCGATCACCCGGCCTTTGAAGGTTAACGCTCCCCGCCGGTGCACGAAAAATAGGGCGGTGTCCTTTTTCGTTTCGGTCAGCTGAGCAGATTGTGTTTCTTCGAAATATTCTTCTTCCACGGGAGACGATCTGACTTCATAATCGCCCGGTTCCGGCACTTGGAAGATGTAATATCCTTTCGGATTGGAATGGGCGATCTCAACGGTTTTCAATCGATCCGAATCTTGGCGCTGGCAGGTTATTTGACTATTGGCCAGATAGTCTCCTTCTTCATTCTGGACGTATCCCGCAATGTAGAAAACATCCTTTGTTACCCGTTCTATGGATGGATCCGCCACTTGGGTATCGGTTGTCGACATTACAATCTCCGGTGTACTGAAGGCAACCGATGGCAGACTGGAAGCCGCTTGTATATCTGCATCGGCAGTAGTTTCCACAACAGGACTTTCCGATTTTTCTTTGCGAATCCGGCCATCGGCGCCAATTCGGGCAATTTCTCCAGCATGAACCGTATCCCTCTCTGATGCGCTCGATACTCGAACGTTACCCTCTTGTACTTTCACATTCATTCCCGTCACAGGATTTTCCAAAGCGATGGGTTCACTGAATAGAATGGTCAAGACAATCGTGAAAAGAACGAAAACCAGCAATGAAATTACTATCCAGGTTCGCATGAGAGTCTCTCGATTCGATTGAGGTTTACCGAGTCAGTTCAACCGTAAAAACAGTGCCTATGACATGAACCTCACCCAAGGGTGTCGTTACAACCATCGGTTTTTCCTTGTTCGGGCGGGCAAACAGGGTGATTTTTCCCGATTTCAAATCGATCTTTCTTTCCGTGCCGAATTGAATCGCAATTTGGGTGTTGCTTTGACAGACCAGTTTTGAACCATTGGACAAATCGATTACGGCACCGATCCCCGATGGAACGGTTACACTTTTTCCACTCCACAGCCGATATTTCCAAAACGTGGGAAGGTTGGATGCCTGGTTACTTTTTGAAATGAAGCGGATGTTTTGCGATAAATTCCAATCCACCGCCAGGAACGTCTGGAAACAAATACCCAGGAAAACCATGAATGCTCCGGCATAGGCCGCCGTCAAGAAAAACCTGGATCGGTTGAACCTCCCAGGAAATCCCCAATAGCATCCCGGTTTCTCTTCCATTTCCCGTACCATTCGATCGATCAAGGAATTTCGATCGTACTGGGGGACTTCTGCGTTTCGCATTTGATGGCGAATCCGGGCATACAACCGGAATGCCTGAATTTCTTCCCCATTTTGGGGATCAGAACCATTCTGATTGTAATGCCGGTAATATTGTTCTTCCCGCTCCAGGTCTTTTGGATTCATGGCGGTTTACCTGTCAAAGGGTTCTAATAGAATCCGCATTTTTTTTAATCCCCGATAAAAATTTTTCTTTACACATTCATACGAGAGCCCCAACGTCTCGGCAATTTCCTGAAACGACTCCTGATGCAGTTCATGCAGAACCAGGACAGTTCTTTGCAGGGGAGAGATATGACCAAGGGCTATCTGAAAAGCCTCTTCAAACTCCGTCCGATTGGCGGTACACCTCGGTGTTTGTAGATCGATCCTATCCGGCAGTTCGTCGATATTTCCTTCCGGAACATCCACGAACTGCCTGGATCTCTTGAGCCGGTTAATACATAGATGTTTCGCAATCGTTTCTGCCTCTCCCCAATCCAATTCATCGAGCAGTATTTCAACTGCCAAACTATCTTTTACCTTTATCTTCTTTATCCAAGTAGCCGAAGAAACTTCATATTTCGCGCCTCCTATCTCGCGCCCGGATACAACGGCTTCTTCGTAAACAGCCTCTGGGATAAAGAGTTCCCCAAAGAGTTGTTGGAGTAAATTGAACCGTTGGATGGATGCCAAGCCGATAAGGGGGGGTGGTGTTGGAGACAACAATCATGGAGTTGTCTTGAACTCGAGCGCCTCAACAGAGGCGAATTCTTCCGTTATTTCTTCGGAATTATAATTTATATAGGCGATGCCCCGCGAGCGGAGCAAGGCCAGGAAGTCAACGCGGCTAATATTTAATAGGCGGGCGGCTTTACCGGAAGAAATCCGTCCTTCCGTAAATAACGATAACGCCAGCCATTCAGTGACGCGCCGCTGAATCTCATTTTTATCGAAACCGAATTGAAGAAGACCGGTTGGTACATGGAGTTCGAGTGTGGTTTCCGCTATTCGTTCACACCTCCTTCCATTTGTAAGTTTACCATTGCTCGGATGCAGATTCCAGGATTTTTCGACTCCTCCAAACGGGGTAGATCAAGAGTCATGTATTTTTCCCTTTACGAACAGCCGCTGGTGGCGCCGCAGTTCATGCATTTGTAGCACGATCCGCTGCGCACCATCATGGTTCCGCATTCATGGCAAGGGGGGGCGTCGGCCTGGACTTCGAAGGAAAACGGTTGGGCCGAAGCGGGATTGGCATCTTCTCCATTGGAATTGCCTTTGGAAAAATGGTTGGAGATCAATCCGTCGTCGAAGTGATTGTCCAAGCCGGTTTTCTTGCCCCGGTCGATGATGCCGATCACCTGCTTGTCTTCGTCGGAGAGGAATTTCGAGGCCAGCCAGCGGAAAATATAATCGGTGATGGATTTGGCGATCGGAATTTCGGGGTTACCGGTGAATCCCGATGGTTCGAAACGGGTGTGAGCGAATTTGTTCACCAGGACTTTCAGGGGTACGCCATATTGCAGCGTCAGCGAGATGGTGGTGGCGAAGGCGTCCATCATGCCGGAGACGACGGTTCCTTCTTTGGCCATGGTGAGGAAGATTTCGCCGGGTTGTCCGTCGGGGTAAAGGCCGACCGTGATGTATCCCTCGTGGCCGCCGATGCTGAATTTATGCGTAATGGCGTGACGTTCCGCCGGGAGTCGCCGCCGGTACGGTTTGGGGGCGGTATCGGATTTTTCCGGCAGGAGGCTATCGGTTTTCGAAGCGGCGTCTTTCTTATGGCTAGTGTTGAGGGGTTGGGTGCGCTTGCATCCATCCCGGTAAATGGCGACCGCTTTGAGTCCCAGTTTCCAGGATTCGATGTAGGCTTTTTCGATCTCCTGGACGGTGGCTTCCGTGGGCAGGTTGACGGTTTTGGAGATCGCGCCGGAGATGAAGGGTTGTACCGCGCCCATCATGCGGATGTGTCCCATGTAATGAATGAACCGTTTGCCCTTGGTGGGTTTGAAGGCGCAATCGAAGACGGGGAGGTGTTCTTTTTTGAGATGGGGTGCGCCTTCGATGGTATCGTTTTCGTCGATGAAACGAACAATATCATTGACATCCCGTTCGGAGTATCCCAAACGTTGGAGGGCGTGGGGAACGGTGTTGTTGACGATTTTCAATGTACCGCCGCCGACCAGGTTTTTGTATTTCACCAGGGCGATGTCGGGTTCGATGCCGGTGGTGTCGCAATCCATCATGAAGGCGATGGTTCCCGTCGGAGCGAGGACGGTGACCTGGGCGTTGCGGTATCCATATTGTTCGCCGAGTTCGTAGGCGCGGTCCCAGGTTTGGAGTGCTTCTTCGCGAAGTCCGGCGGGGGCGTTGTCGGGATCGATATCGTAGGCCGCCTTGCGGTGCATGTCGATCACGTTCAGCATGGGTTCGCGGTTTTCGGGGTAGGTGGAAAATGGCCCCATGACCTGTGCGATGCGGGCGCTTTGCGCGTACGCCTCGCCGCAAAGAATGGCGGTTACGGCCGCGGCGTAGGTGCGGCCTTCCTCGCTGTCGTAAGGGAATCCGCTCGCCATGATCAGCGCGCCCAGGTTGGCGTATCCCAGGCCGAGAGTGCGATAGATGTGGCTGTTTTCATCGATTCGGGGTGTGGGATAGCTGGCGTTATCGACAACGATTTCCTGGGCGGTGATGACGATATCGACGGAGTGACGGAATTTATCGGTATCGAAGGTTCCATCCTCGTTGAGGTATTTCATGAGATTGAGAGAGGCCAGGTTGCAGGCGGTATCGTCGAGGAACATGTATTCCGAGCAGGGATTCGAGGCGTTGATGCGACCGCTGCGGGGGCAGGTGTGCCAGCGGTTGATGGTGGTGTCGAACTGCATGCCGGGATCGCCGCAGAGGTAGGTTCCTTCGGCAATCAGGCGCATCAGGTCGCGCGCACGGTAGGTATCGCAAATTTCGTTGCGTGTGACGTACCGGGTGTGCCATTCCTCATCGTTTTCGACGGCTTTCATGAAGGCATCGGTCACCCGGACGCTGTGGTTGGCGTTCTGGAAGAAGACGGAACTGTAGGCTTCGCCATTGAAGGACCCGTCGTACCCGGCATCGATGAGCGACCAGGCCTTCTTTTCCTCGCTGGCCTTGGCCTGGATGAAATCGAGGATATCGGGATGATCGGCGTTGAGGATGACCATTTTGGCGGCGCGGCGGGTTTTGCCGCCGGATTTGATCACGCCCGCAAATGCGTCGTAGCCTTTCATGAACGAGACCGGACCGGAAGCCGTTCCCCCTCCTTGGAGGTTTTCGCGCGAAGAGCGAATGGGAGACAGGTTGGAGCCAGCGCCGGAACCGTATTTAAAGAGCATGCCTTCGGTTTTGGCCAGATCGAGGATGGATTCCATCGTGTCCTTGACAGAGTTGATGAAGCAGGCCGAGCATTGCGGATTTTTTTCGACACCCACGTTGAACCAGACGGGGCTGTTGAACGAGGCATGTTGCATCAGCAGCAGGTAGGTCAATTCGTCGCGAAACGTTTGGCGGTCTTCGGAGGTGGCGAAGTACATTTGCCGGTCGCCCCAGGCGGTGATGGTATCGGCTACGCGGGAGATCAGCTGGCGGACGCTGGTTTCCCGTTGCGGCGTATCGAGACTACCCCGGAAATATTTGGAAACCACCACGTTGGTGGCCAGCTGAGACCAGTTTTTGGGGAATTCGACATCTTTTTGTTCGAAAACCACATCCCCTTTGTCGCCGGCGATCCGCGCGTTCCGTTTTTCCCATTCCACCATGGAATAGGGATCCAGGCCGGGTTGTGTATAGACACGGCGGAAACGCAAACCTTTGTGCGGGGGAGTGTGTTTTTTCATACTCTTCTCGTTTGACTCAACCCAATCATCACGCTTTTGTTGTTGCGTGGGGCTCATTCGATTCGAATCAAGGACAGCCATCCCAACGATCTCCTTTGAGAGAATTTATTCGAATGATGCACAGACAACGCAGTA
>CAZFOX010000003.1:0-24202 GCA_964520565.1 uncultured bacterium
GCATCGCCATCGATCACAATGGGTAGAAGGACTTCCCGAACCACGCGATCCACCAATTCCTGGGTGTCGGGATGGCGTCCCAGTCCGGGGCCGATGACCACGGAATTCCAGCGGGATGAATCGTGGAAAATTTCCGAAAAAGATTCTTGGGAAAAGGAACCCGCGTCCGTTTCGCGAACCGGCAAGGTCATCATTTCCCAGACGCCGCCCGCGTATATCGGCAAAAGAGAAGCGGGGCATGCAGCCGTCACCAATCCCGCGCCGGCATAAATGGCAGACTGGGCGCATAACAGCGCCGCACCCGTCATCCCCCGCGAGCCGGCAATAATCAATACGTGTCCGTTCTGACCTTTATGGGTGGAAAGCGAACGCTTCGGAAGCCATTCGTCCACTTCCCGGGCGGTTAAAAGCCGGGCAGTCGATTCGGGGCGGTCCAAGAGGTCGCGGGGAAAGCCGATATCCAGCACAACCAGATGCCGTCCATGGTTCAATCCCGGAGGGAGAATATGGCCGATTTTGGGTAACCCCATCGTATAAATCCAATCGGCAAAAACGGCTTCGCCCTCTACATTCCCTGTATCGGCATCGACGCCGGAGGGAATATCCACCGAGACGACGATCGAATCCCGCGAAAGGCGGTTGAGGGAAGAAATGGCGGCTTCGATCAACCCCCGGGGTTTTCCTCGAGCTCCGGTTCCAAGAAGCGCGTCCACCCATACTCGAGTTTGTCTCGCAGTGTGGAAAAAAGAATTCAGGCGTTCCCCGCTTGGGCATTCCCATAAGGGGATGCCTTCCTCTAGCATTCTCATGCAATTCGACCGTGCATCACCCTGCAGTTCGCTAACACTGCCAACCAAAGCCACGATGGGTTTGTAATTCTGCCGGGACAGATGGCGGGCGACGACGAATCCATCTCCCCCGTTATTGCCTTTGCCGCAGAGGATAGCTGTGTGATGAAGAGAATCCGGTGGGAGGGTGGCGAACAGTCCTTCCGCAACACCCTGGCCGGCTCGTTCCATCAGAATAAGACCGGGAATCCCGCGGGTTTTGATCGCGGCGAGGTCGATTTCGGACATCGTACGGCCCGAAACCACGTCGAGTGGATAGGATGGCAAAGATGTATAACCTCTCATTGGGAACACAATCGCCCCATGCGAGGAAAAAAAAGGAGGTATTCCGCGTCAATAAAGGATTTGCTCTAGGCGGAGTCTTCTTCTTCGGTGTCTTGATAGAAGAAATCGTGCAACCATGCCAGCAGTGCAACGATTATAAAACCCTTCCACATTGTGTCGAAAAAGAACGATAACGAAAGTCCTTCTAGAGTCAAATCTGCACTATCGACGCCGAGCCATTTCAGCGCCACCAGTTTCTGCAAGTAACAAAAGGCGATAAAAAACGCACAGACAACGCTATAATCCAGCAGTGTAAAACGCTTGCCGGGAATCATTGCGTCCCGCGGAGATAATTCGGACTCCCTCTCATGGGCGTCCGTTGCGAGCGTATCGACCTGCACCTGATCGGGAAATCCGGTTTTGCGGTTTCTTTTTCCTCGGACCATGAACGATATTCCTATAAAATTCAATACAAAATTCCACTTTATTTTAACACGATTCTTATTGGTTTATGAAGGGTTAACAAGCATTCGGCTCCTAGAAATTATCATTCTGGCACAGAATCTCCATGAATTGTAAAAACATACGAACCGAATCGTTAACGCTATTTCTCTCTATATATCTAACGAAGGATGACTATAAAGAAAACGCTATCAGGAATTATTTTTCTGGCAAAGGCCGCTTTTCCGTTGAGGAACGTCCTCTTTCGCATTAATCCACCGAGGAAAACAGGCATCATGCCTTTGCGATTGTGCAGGCGAGGCGACCGTTTTATCTTTACGGAAGAGAACGTCAGATAGAGTCCCGGTTATCCAGCATTTCCTTAAACTGTTGCGTGAGAGGGTGTATCGGTTTCTCTTTGTTCAAAACCGCCTCCACCCGTAGCTGGGTTACTCTTTTTAATCCGGCGAGGGGATCGGCGCAGGCTTCTTGCAGGTATTGAAGACGGTTGGGAAAATACGTTCGTCCTGGCTCTAGGAAGTCGGCGATATAAACCAGCCATCCAATAGGAGTTAGCAAAGGATGTCCCGTAGGATGATAGGCCACCGCCATAAGGATATCCCGGTCGCTTATGCCATGATGGCTTTGGAGCAGCCAGGCCCCTAGAGGAGCGTGGTTAAGTTTTCCGATAGAAAGTAATTCCTCCCCGTATTGGATAGAACCATTGTTGGAAAAATGCCGGCGTTCCTCTTTAGGAATTTCTTTGCCACAATCGTGAAACAGAGAAGCCCAGGCCAGAGAGAGGCGATCGACCGGATGATTTTTCCAGGAATCGGCTAGTTGAAAGGCGGTTTGAAGAACGCCGAGGCTGTGTTCGTAGCGCTTGGGTGTTAAAGATTTTTTTAATTCGTGAACGGCGTGAGGGGGTAAGAGATCGATCACGGGATTGGCTTTTTTTCCGCCTCCTGGATTTTTTTAATCACGCGCTCCTGAAAGGCAGGCGTGAAGTCATAGGGGTAATCGGGGCCGTTTTCCAACGCTTTTTTCCAACATTGCAGTGCTGCGCCGGTGTCTCCCAGCTGTTGGCGGGTATCGCCAAGATGATCGAGGATAACGGGATGGTTTTCATCCTGGGCGATAGCTTTTTCCAGATAGGCGGCGGCTTCCTGAATCCGTCCCATACGAAAATATACCCAGCCCATGCTGTCGAGTATATTGCCGTCATCCGGATTGAGTTTTAAGGCTTTTTGGATTAAAGAAACGGCTTCCTCCAAACGGATGTTCCGATCCGCATAGGTATAACCCAGGAAGTTATATGCCTGAGAGTCTTCGGGAGAAAGACGGATCGCTTCGTTCATAAGCGATTCGATATCGGCAAGCCGTTCCATTTTGTCGTATACCATGGCCAATTGGTAAAGAACATCCGAGTAGGAGGGAGAAATCGGTCCCAGGAGATCTTTGGCGTGTATCAATTGCGTTTCGGCATCCGTCCACCGGGCGGAATCCATATAAACTTGCGCCAGAGTACGGCAGATTTCCGCATTTTCGGGCTGGGATTTACGGAGGTTCATCAAGGCGTTCATTAAACGATCCTGACGGTTGTACGAGGGGAATGAGCGGCGGACGTCATACCAGGAACGCACGTCCAACAGAAGCCGGGCCAGGAATTCATCCGACTGAGTATTTTCCAAACGGTTAAGAATTGCGTCGAGACGTTGCTCGATAAGAGGCGTTTCATTTAACAACAAGGCGACTTTGGTTGCTGCAAAGAGGGGGCGGGACTCTTCGGGGAATTGCGAAAGACTTTTTTCCAATAATTCCTGAGCCCGCGATAAAAATCCCAGGGTTTTAATTTGTTGGAGTGTGGATTGCCGGGTCAGCTCGACCAGGAAGGGAAGGGTATCTTCCAAACTGGCCAGTTCAATAGATTGTTGAAGTCCATCGAGAAATCCCTGGTATCCCTCGGTGGATCGCTGCAATTTTTCCAGCGATCGTAGCCGGAGAGAATGGAAGAAGAAATTTCCGGGAACGTTTTGAATCAGCGTGTCCAGTTCCTTCAGGGCTTCGGGATATTGTTCCCGTTCAAAAGCGATCAAGGCCAACCGGTAGGAGGCCTGGTAATCGTCCGGTGCGAGTTCCTTGATTCGATGGTATTGATGAACCGCCTCCAGATACGACTTCCGGGAGTGGTAGAGCGGCCCCAGTGTATTCCGTACCGTCAGTTCGTCCTGGGGATTGCGAATGAACTGGAGGGCGTTGAGATAGGCGTCTATGGCTTCGTCGTTTTGTTTAAGTAACTCGTGAAGTTTGCCGATTCTGAAATGGACATCGAATTGGTTGGGAATCTTCCGCGCAACGTCCTTGTATTCATTCAAGGCCTCTTCATAACGGCCTAATTGAGTAAGGATTAATGCGATGCGGTATTGGTACATAAAGGCTTGGTATACATCGATGCGGGCCATTTGCCGATAGAGTAATATTGCTTCCTCAAAGCGTTGCGTACGGACGTAAAGAGAAACCAGCTCGTTGAGCACATCCATAGAATTCGGCTGAATTTCAAGGAGTTTTTTATATTGCTCAATGGCTTTTTCGTAATCCTTGGTCTGCCGGTAGGCCAATCCCAAAACTTTGTAAGCCTCGATTTCGTTCGTGCCTTTTCGGATCGCCTCTTCCGCAATTTTGACGGCCTCTTCTGTTTTTCCACTCTGCAGCAGCGCTCTTCCGGTTATGGCTCCCAAATAAGACGAATCGGGCGCGATTTCCAACGCTTTAGCGTAAGCTTTCCCCGCTTCTTCAAAACGATTGCGTTCTTCCAGAATAGCGCCTTCCAGGAAGGTGTTCACCAGCATTTCTCTTTCTTCGGCAGAGAGAGGCTCTTTTTCCGGGATGGAAGTCGACAAAGGTTGCGAGGGTTTATCTTTCTCGACAGGAATTGGAGTATCAACCGCAATCGCGGTTGTGGCAAAAGCTGGCGTTTGTTGGATAGTATTCGTTGCTGTGGCTGAATCGGGAATCGAAGAAGATACCCGTTTTCCGCTTGATTTTGGCGCAGTGGCGCATCCGGCCAAAAGAAGCGCCGGTATAAAAATCGCTAAAAGGAAGAGCTTGTTTATGGTAAACATGTCTTTCGGATCCTAGAAAGAAGTATATATGGATCCCTGAAAAGCGATAAGGCTGTTTTTCTCCGGCCCGGGATCAACCGGGAGGCCAATTCATGATACGGCCACCCAACAGGTGGACGTGCAAATGGTATACGGTTTGGCCTCCGTTATCTCCCGAATTGATCACTAGTCGGTATCCGTCCTCCGCCAGGCCGAATTTGACCGCCATCGCATTGGCGGCCTGGATAAGATTCAGAAGAAGGCCGCTGTTTTCCGGGCCGACGTCGCCGATTTTTTCAATGTGCTGTTTGGGAATAATCAGCAGATGCACGGGCGCCTGGGGATGCAAATCCTTGAACGCCACAACGCGCTCGTCTTCATATTCCAGAGGCGTGTTGATTTCCCGCCGGGCGATCTTACAAAATATGCAATCGTCAGCAACCATTTTTTTCCCACTCCTATCCCGAAGCGTTGTCTTTACAGCCGGCGGTTTTTCATGTTGCATACCGCCCAGGCGTCCGTTCTTCAGGATCGACGCGCCCAATCGCGGGATCATTCATCGAACAAAACGGAGCCCGGCAATAACAGTAACGTTTCTTCGAACGTTCTTAGAATAACTCGGCTCGTTCCGGTGTGGAAGTCATCGAGAATATAGAATATGCTTTCGTGAGGGATTGCCTTGTTTTATTGGAAGGATCTTATGTATTGGTGGCATCTTCCCAACGAGTTTTTCGTTCTGGTAGCCGGAATTTTCGGCGCGTCGATCGGGAGCTTTCTTCATGTCTGCATATGGAGGATTCCCCGGGATGAATCGATTGTGTTTCCCTCATCCAGCTGCCCTCAATGCCGGACCGCCATCGCCTGGTACGATAACATTCCTTTGTTTTCCTGGGCGATCCTGGGAGGACGGTGCCGGCATTGCGGAGAAAAAATTTCCATCCGGTATCCCATCTACGAAGGATTAACCGCTCTTTGTTTCATGGGAATCGTTTATCGTTTCGGCGTCTCGCAGGTCACGTTTTTGTATCTCCTGATTGTCTGCGATCTGATCGTCGCATCGGGGATCGATTGGGATCATCATTATATCCCCGATTTTCTGTCGTTGCCGATGATTCCCGCATCGATCGGAGTCGCCGTGCTGGCGCAGTGGCTGGGGATTCTTCCCACAGCCCTGGTACAACGCGCCGATCAGGCGCTTTTAGGTATCGCGGTAGGTGGCGGTACGATCTGGGCAATCCGCATTGTGGGAACCTGGGCTTTCCGGCAGGAAGCGATGGGATTCGGCGATGTGAAACTCATGGGATTTCTGGGCGGTTTTATCGGTTGGGACGAAGCGCTACTCTGTATCTTTTTAGCGGCATTTATCGGATCGGTGGCGGGGATGGCGATGAAATATTCCGGACGAGTCGGGAAATACGGTCACATTCCATTCGGCCCCTACCTCGCCCTGGGCGCTTATTTTTGTCTCTTATTTGGGGAAGAGATCATCCTCTGGTATACAAAACCGTTTTCCCTGTAATCAATCACTCCATTGGCTGGAAAAAATGAGGTTAGGAATCAATCTCCGTGTTCTTGACCCTGACGCGCGTTTTTCTTTATAGTGGAAAAAGAAATACATCATATTTCGAGGAGAAGATCATGAGAAATCTTTGTCTGATGAGCCTGGCGTTATTCGTTGTCGTAGGCGGGATATCGTCCTTCGCGCAGGAAAAACCCGAACCGATCAAGGTTCTTCTGATTTCCGGAGACGACGTTGCACCGTTTCACGATTGGCGGGAAATCGCGGATTCCACCAGGAAGATGCTGGAGTCTTGCAAAAAATTCGAAGTGGTTGAATGCGAAGATGCTTATATTCTCGAATCCAAAACGGCCCTGGAAAAATACGCGGTGATCCTTTTAACCTCTTTCAATGCCAATACACCGACACTGTCCGATCCGGCAAAAGAAAACCTGTTGAATTTCGTGAAAAGCGGCAAAGGATTTATGGTGAACCATCTTGCCAGCGCCTCCTTCAAGGAATGGGACGAATTCGGGAATTTATGCGGGCGCAAATGGGTGATGGGGACTTCCGGTCACGGGCCGGGTGGTATGTTTACAGCCAATATCGTCAAAAAAGATCATCCGATTACCGAGGGTCTGAAAGATTTTCAGATTTTGGATGAACTCTATGCCAAGTTACAGGGCGATTCGGAGATCGAGGTTCTGGTTTCCGCCGAATCGGACTGGAGCAAAAACGTCGAGCCGCTGCTGTTTGTGAAAAATTACGGCAAGGGACGTGTGGTTCATAATGCCTTCGGGCACGATCATAAGGCTATCGAAAACGATACGAACCGGATCCTTCTCATCCGCAGCTGCGAATGGGCGGCCACCGGGAAAGTGACAAAGGGCTGTTGCGGCATGTGCGGAATGGCGGAAACCAAGGACGTAAAATAAACTCTCTGAGATTGCTTCACTTCGTTCGCAATGACAGGAATGACGAAACGGCAAAAAAGTCCTCACTGTAAATTTGATCCATAAGACTTCGTGGATCGATCCAAGTGACAGGTACAAGATTAGGTGTGAGTTTCGTCTTCAAAACACTTTTTGATGGATTATCAGGAAGTGAAGCGATTGCCTATCCGTTCGAGAAGAAAGCCTTATGGAAGAAAAAGCCTGATCGCAGAGAAAAGCCCGTTCGCAAATGTCATTGCGAGCGTAGCGAAGCAATCTGCTTTTCAAGTGAAAAAACATCCCGGGGAGAGTATCATGAAACGATTTCTCATCGCGTTCGTTCTCTGGCACATATTGCTGGTACAGATTACTGAAAGCCAGTCCGAACCGGTAACCACCGGCTCGTTGATCCGGGAGATGATCGATCTCCATCAGCTCGGGGATTTTCCTGATCCCGCATATAAAACCGTTCAATTCTCTTCGTACGATCACCGCAGCCAACATCCGGGCGGGCCGGGATGGTTCGCCAACAGCGATGGATTCGGAGGAGAGCCGATACCGAATTTTGAACGGGTTATCACAAAGCCCAATGCAGAGGGAATCGGCGAATACCTCATCTGCGATGTCACCGGGCCGGGAGCCATTGTCCGGGTGTGGACGGCTGCTATCCAGGGCGATATCCGGATGTATTTGGATGGGAACAGAAAACCGGTTTTCAGCGGTTCCGCAGAGGATTTTTTCCTGAGAACCTATAAACCCTATCTTAGTAAAGCCCAATTGGACGAATCTCTATTCGAAGGTTCATTCTCTCAGCGAAACGCCGGATATTATCCGATTCCTTTTGCCAAGCGTTGCCGGATCGTATGGATCGGTAAAATCAAGGAGATTCATTTCTACCAGGTACAGATTCGAGAGTACAAGCATTCAGCCAAGGTAATCACCTTTACACCGAACGATTTACAAACCTATCGCCAGGATATCATAAATACCGCACGGTGCTTGCACGATCCGGAAGGAACCTGGCGTTACCATTCCAGCGAAGAGCCCTCCGATCTATCCGCCGTGATTCCTCCGGGAGAAAATAAAGAAGTATTTTTCTATAAAGGAACGAAAGCCATTGAATGCCTGGCTTTCCGCGTGCACGCGCGGGAACCGGAAAAAGCGCTTCGGCAGACCATCCTGCAAATTCATTTCGATGAATATCCCTGGGGTCAGGTGCAATCTCCTTTGGGGGATTTCTTTGGTGCGGCGCCCGGCATCAATCCCTATGATTCAATACCTTTCACTGTCAAACCTACAGGAGAAATGATCTGCCGATTCGTTATGCCTTTTCAGCAATCGGTACGCATAATGCTTGAAAATATGGGTGATCAACCGGTTGTTGTATCCGTATCGGTACTTTTGACGGATTACGATTGGCAAGGGGATTCTTCCATGCATTTCCGTGCGCGCTGGCGCGTCGATCACGGCCTGTTGGCATCCAACGCGGAAGTGATGGATATGCCCTATCTGGTGGCCAATGGCAAGGGCGTCTATGTGGGAACCGCGGCCATACTTCTCAACCCCAACGATATTCCATCGTCTTATGGGAACTGGTGGGGAGAGGGGGATGAAAAAATATTCGTGGATGAGGATATTCGCCCCTCCACCTTCGGTACCGGTTCGGAAGATTATTTTAATTACGCCTGGTCTTCCGGCGATATATTTCTCCATCCCTATATCGGCCAACCCCGGAACGACGGCCCCGCCAACCGGGGATTTGTCACCAATAACCGCTGGCATATTTTAGACAATCTCCCCTTCCAGTACCGGTTGAGCTTTTATATGGAACTTTTCAGCCACGAACCAACTCCCGGCGTTTCCTATGCCCGGCTGTCTTATCATTATGCCCGCCCGGGATTAATGGACGATCACCTTCCGATTACTTCCGAGGATGTCCGCCACCTGACGCTGCCGGATAATTGGGAGCCTGCTTCTGCGATGGGCGCGTCCAACTCGATCTTTTTCCCGGCAGAGTTGACGGTCAAGCCGAATGCGATGGTTGAGTTTGTATACGATCCGCTTTGGCAAGGGGGAACTTTAATGGTATGGCGGCCCGAAAAGGAAGGAGACACCCTTTCGTTCACCCTTCCCTTAGAAAAAGAAGGAAGTTTCGTCGTTAAGCTGGCGGCCGCGCGAACTCCCCGTTCGGGCAAAATCTCCGTGTTGATGGATGGAGCTCCGCTCGATTTTGCCGGCGTGATCGATCTTTTCGAACCGGATCGGACACTGCTTCGGCCTGTGGAATCGAAAAAAGTCGAATTGAAAAAAGGCGATCATGTTTTGACCATCCGGTACGAGGGGAAGAATCCGGACAGCCAGGAGAATGAAATCGGCCTCGATTTTATCTGGTTGCAGGAATAGACCAGGTATCGCCGATCTGTTGGATGTGGCGGTGCGGTTCGAAACGAAATATTTTTAGAAAAAAATGTCACTAAAAGAGAGAATGACCATGAATCATAAACCGTTATGGATTTGCTTCTTTCTTCTGAATGGAATAATCCCCATCTTTTCTGTGGATGCCCCAAGGCCGCTCGAGCCGCTTCCCAGTCTGGCGCAGCTGGAATGGCAACGGTTGGAATATATCGCTTTTGCCCATTTCGGGATGAATACCTTCACCGGCCGCGAGTGGGGAGAGGGAACGGAAAATCCGGCTTTGTTTAATCCAACACAGTTTGATGCGAATCAATGGGCAAAATCCGTGAAAGACGCGGGGATGAAAATGATCATCCTGACCGCCAAGCATCACGATGGTTTTTGCCTGTGGCCCAGCCAATATACCGAGCACTCGGTTAAAAACAGTCCCTGGCGCGGTGGGAAGGGAGACGTCGTCCGCGAAGTGGCCGACGCCTGCCTGAAAGAAGGACTCAAGCTGGGGCTGTATTGTTCGCCCTGGGATCGCCACGAGAAAACCTATGGCGATTCACCCGCCTACAATCGATTCTTCCGCAATCAGCTACGCGAATTGCTGTCGAACTATGGGACGGTAACCGAGGTCTGGTTCGACGGCGCCTGCGGCGAGGGACCGAACGGAAAACGGCAGGTTTACGATTGGGATAGCTACTATCAGGTCGTCCGCGAGCTACAACCCAGCGCCCTGATTTTTGGCTGCGGGCCGGATATCCGTTGGGTGGGAAACGAATCGGGCGTCGGCCGTGAAACCGAATGGAGCGCGCTGCCAATGACACAGGATATTTTGGATTTGAATTGGGCGGCGTATCAAAATACGTTTGTGGATGGTTCGGGTGTCGAGCATGCGCAGCAAGTCGCGGAGTCCTCGGCCAGACATCCGATGATGTGGTATCCCGCCGAATGCGACGTCTCGATCCGGCCAGGCTGGTTTTATCACCCCGAAGAAGACGGGAAAGTCAAATCGCTCGATCACCTGCTGGATATTTACTTTAAGTCGGTGGGGCGAAACGGCGTTCTGTTGCTCAATCTCCCGCCAGATAAGCGGGGTTTGATCCACGAGAACGACGTTCAGCGTTTACTGGAATTACGCCGTGTTATCGAGGATACATTCCGTGTGGATTTAGCGCGATTTAAACCCGCGAAAGCTACCCAAGTGCGGGGTAATCACCCGTTTTTCGGCCCGGAACAGGCGCTGGATGGATGCGCCGAAACCTATTGGACGACGAACGACAATGTGCTGACGGCGTCGATGGAAGTCGATCTGGGCAAACCAACCGAATTGGATTGCGCGATGATGCAAGAACATATCGCCCTGGGTCAGCGAGTGTATTCTTATTCCATCGAAGCGTGGGATGGTACTGTATGGAAAGAAATATCGCGGGGAACGACGATTGGGTATAAGAAAATGGACCGCTTTTCGCCATTATTGACAAGCAAGGTGCGCCTGAATATCCATAAGTCTCGTGCATGCCCAACCATTGAAACATTCGGACTTTATAAGATTTCGCACGGAACCGCCCGGAAATAATGATCAGACGTTTTACCTGGATGTAAGCGGAGAATTTTCAATCACCGAAATTTCAATTATTTTGGGCTAGGAAATTATTGTAACGATCTAGCGGGGGATTTTTTTGTAAGTCTATGTTTATCAGGTAGAAGAAAAATAAAAATATGACGCCGAAAGGGGAAAAGCGCAACGAGCGATAGCGTTTTTTTAATCCGGCGGAATGATACGAATCGGGAAATAATAAAAATAGGTCATTGATTTTCTTGAGAATATATGGTTCAATATTTATAAGCTTTGTGAAAGCAGGAAAAACAAATTCTTCTGCGAACGCTCTTTCTCGCAGTTTGATTTTGTGGATTTCGCAATAAAATGTGGTTGAGGAATGGTTTTTGGGAATCGTATGGATGTATAAATCCATATTGTAGCGAGTATACTAAAGCGGCTGGGAGAAATCCTCTCTTCCGTGTGTGAAGATATGTACCTTCCGATTATGCTTCGGATTGGTGCTGAATGTAGGAGTCTATTCGCCCTTCGCGCCCCTTTTCCGGGAAAAGAATTTCTCAAGAACCGCCTTCGGGTACGGATTTTTCGGATTGGGAAGGCAACGTTAACAGGGAGAAGACCACCGATGAATCGAGTGGCTGCAACCACGAATATGGCGGCGACTGCTTTTAACACGATCCAACAAGACATAAATGGTTTTATTCACCCATCGGCGCTGATCGATCCCAGTGTGCAACTGGGAGAAGGCGTTATCATCCACGCCAATGTAGTTGTTGAACGAGGCGTTCGTATCGGAAGTCATACAGTGATTCATGCGGGATGTTACGTGGGGGAAGATAGTTGTATTGGGGAAAGCACGGTGCTTTTGCCCGCCGTAACCCTGCGGGAAAAAACGCAGGTGGGTGCCCGGGTATTAGTGGGTGCGGGTGTCGTGATCGGCAGTGATGGTTTGGCTATGCCAAACAGGAAAATGGCGTTAATTTCAAGATTCCGCAGGTTGGATATGTCGTGATTGAAGACGATGTATCCATCGGTTCCAACACGACGATCGACCGGGCCACTCTCGGCCAAACCATTATCAGCCGTGGCGCGAAAATCGGCAGTTTGGTTCAGGTCGGACATAACGCCCATGTCGGCATCGAAACCGCTGTGGGGGACGGGGTGGAAATCATGTCTCCATCGGGAATGGAGTCGGAATGGTCGGTCATATTCGCGTCGGCGATCGTGCACAAGTCATCAGTGGAGCCGGGATCAGTAAGGATGTCATGGATGGAGTGAAGATGCAGGGCGTTCCGGCGATGGATGAAGAATCGTACGGCAAATATTCCCAATTTATTGCCAAATTTCCCGAATTTATCACGCGGCTTCAGGAGTTGGAAAAAAAGCTCGGATCGGCCTCGGACGAGTGACCGGCTCCCCTCTCATCCGAATTTCGTTTCTTCGTCTTTTCTCGCTTCTCCAGTATTTCTTCTTCCGGTTTATTCTCCAACCAGAACGGAATGGCTCTGAAACTTGCCTCGTCATTGAAACGCTGTTCGTTAAACACCTTTACAATCTCGTGGGAACGGGCATGATTTATAAGTCTGACTTTTTCCAAAGAATCGCTTAATCACCGAAGCGGCGGTTCCGTTTTTCGGAATCGTGTGGGGTTGTGTGCGAGCAAATCATCAAAATGAGGAGCGCTATGGTTCTAGAACGTATTATCACGTCCGAATCGGTTACAGAAGGGCATCCCGATAAAATAGCGGATCAAATTTCCGACGGCATCCTGGATGCGATTTATGAAAAAGACCCCAACGGCCGGGTCGCTTGCGAAACATTGGTGACGACCGGTTTGATTATGATCGCGGGTGAAATCACCACCTCGGCGCAGATCGATTACGCGCAGATTGCACGTTCGGTGGTTAACGATATTGGATATAACAAAGCGGAGTATGGTTTCGATTGCAATACCTGCTCTGTTTTGGTATCGCTGGACCGTCAATCGCCCGATATCGCGCAGGGCGTTAATGAATCGGAAAATCACGAACAGGGCGCGGGCGACCAGGGTATGATGTACGGTTATGCCACCGATGAGAACGATTCGTATATGCCCATGCCCATCACTCTGGCACATGGTTTAACCCGCCGTCTTTCCGAAGTGCGGAAAAGCGGCATCCTGCCCTGGGTTCGATCGGATGGAAAATCGCAGGTTTCCGTGGTCTACGAGGGTGACGCCATAAAGCGGGTAGATGCCGTGGTCGTTTCCACCCAACACGCTCCCGAGATTTCCCATAAGGATATCAGCGATGCCATTACCGAAGAGGTGATCAAGAAAGTCATTCCTGCCAATCTGCTTCACAAAGATACCAAATTTCATATCAATCCGACCGGCCGTTTTGTCGTCGGAGGCCCGATGGGCGATTGCGGTCTGACCGGGCGCAAGATAATCGTCGATACCTACGGCGGGGTTGGCCGGCATGGCGGTGGCGCTTTTTCGGGCAAGGATCCTTCCAAGGTAGACCGCAGCGCGGCGTATGCGGCGCGGCATGTTGCCAAAAATGTGGTAGCTGCCGGTCTGGCATCCCGTTGCGAAGTTCAACTGGCGTATGCGATCGGCGTAGCACAGCCGGTTTCTATCAATGTCGATACCTTCGGAACCGGAAAACTCTCCGATGAAGAAATCTCCAAACGGGTAAAAACCGTCTTCGATCTTCGACCCGCCGCGATTATCAAGCGTCTCAACCTGCGCCGTCCCATCTATCGCGCCACCGCGGCATACGGCCACTTCGGCCGCCCCGAATTCCCCTGGGAACAGCTGGATTATGTGGATAAACTCAAATAAAAGGTGCTTTACTTTTTCCTGATCAAATAAACCCCTCTTCGGAGGGGTTTTTCATTTCTTCTAATTTGATATACACTCCCATATTGTGTATCATGATCGTAATATGAATTGAATGCGTGTGAATCATTAAAACGAATCGATATCCGCTGTCTCGTTTTTACATTACGAAACTGAACCTTGAATCTACCTCCCCTTCATCCATTTCAACATCTCCGTTATTGAATTTTCCTTCACGCGGAGTACTCTTATACTCCAGAACGAAGGTGCTCCCATGCGTCTGGAAGAACTCGGAAACCGGATACGCGCTCAGCGCGAAAAAATGGGTCTCAAACAGACCGATATCGCCAATGCCCTGCAGATCAGCCCCCAGGCGGTCTCCAAGTGGGAACGGGCGGAAAATGGCCCGGATATTACTATTTTAGGAAACCTGGCCAAACTTCTCGGGGTATCCACCGACTGGCTGCTGGGAATGCACGTCGAGGATACGGACGTTTTCGAAGCGACCGTCTTCGCTTCGAGCGTCTGCGGGGCCTATAAGAAATCGCAGGGAATGAAACCAGCCAGTTTTGCACTATGGGCGAACGGGTTGTTCTTTTCCCTGACCGAAGCGGTACTGAAATTCGATGCCGTCCCCATTAAGTGCATGGGCGATCAATTTCTATGCTTCTTCTCCGGTGCTGCTCATCCGGAACGAGCTTTGAAAGCCGCCCGGCTGGCGCGCGAGACTATCGCGGAAAATCTCGTAATTGGGCTTAGCAGCGGAGAAATTTACCTGGGAACCGTAGGTCATCCCGATTATGCCCGCCCCGATATCATGGGTGAGGTTGTCAACCTGGCTTTCTTGACAATGGCCTGGGCGGAAACCAATGCCGATAGCCGTATCGCCGCCACGGATCGGACGGTTTCCCGGATCGGAGGGAAAATCGAAACCGGCAAGACGGAACCGGTTCAATTCAAGGGAATCAGCAGTAAAGTGCAGGTAAAAGAAATCCTCATCGGGTGAAGTGCGCCTGGGTTTATATCTTCAAAAGCCTATATTCATCAAATACTTATATAAAGAGGTGCATGCAATGGCTCAAGTCTTGGAAAAAAACGGAATCGATCTTTCCACCATTCAATTGCCTAATTATTCCGGTCTGCCTCATAAGGTAGCGGATATGAAGCAGGCGGATTTTGGCAGGAAAGAGATCGAAATTGCGGAAGAGGAAATGCCGGGTCTGATGGCCGCGCGGAAAAAATTCGGTAAAGAGAAACCTCTTTCCGGCGCACGAATTTCCGGATCGCTGCACATGACCATTCAGACGGCGGTGCTGATCGAAACACTGAAACAATTGGGCGCGGATGTCCGCTGGGCATCGTGCAACATCTTTTCCACCCAGGATCATGCGGCGGCGGCGATTGCCCAGGCGGGCACACCAGTCTATGCCTGGAAGGGCGAATCGCTGGAAGATTATTGGGAATGCACATTACAGGCGCTTTCGTTTCCGGGTGGCAAGGGACCGAACTTGATCGTCGATGATGGAGGCGATGCAACGCTTTTGTTTCACATGGGTTACCGTGCCGAAGAAGATCCTTCCACCCTGGATGAACCGACGGACAACCGCGAACTGGCCATCATCAAGGCGCTTCTGAAACGGGAGCTGAAAAAGAATCCCACCCGCTGGCACGATGCCCTTCCTGATATGTACGGCGTGTCCGAAGAAACCACGACTGGTGTGCATCGCCTTTATGAGATGCAGAAAAAAGGAACGCTTCTTTTCCCCGCCATCAATGTGAATGACTCGGTAACCAAGTCGAAATTCGACAATCTATATGGCTGCCGCGAATCGCTGGCCGACGGGATCAAACGCGCTACCGACGTTATGGTTGCTGGAAAGGTCGTATGTGTCTGCGGTTACGGCGATGTGGGTAAGGGATGCGCCCAATCGATGCGCGGTTTCGGCGCGCGCGTTCTGGTCACCGAAATCGATCCCATTTGCGCCCTGCAGGCAGCAATGGAAGGGTACGAAGTGACGACCGTGGAAGATGCCCTGAGCGAGGCGAATGTCTTTGTTACTTCCACCGGCAACTGCGAAGTGATCCGCATCGAGCATATGGAAAAGATGAAGGATCAGGCCATTGTCTGCAATATCGGCCATTTCGACAACGAGATTCAGGTCAATAAATTGAATGAGTTTCCGGGTATTCAAAAAATTAACATTAAACCCCAGGTCGATAAATATATCTTCCCGGATGGGCATGCTATTTTCATGCTGGCCGAAGGCCGCCTGGTCAACCTGGGATGCGCTACCGGCCATCCCTCATTTGTGATGTCTAACTCATTCACAAATCAGACGTTGGCGCAGATTGACCTTTGGAAGAATCGAAAGGCGATTGGTGTATATACCCTCTCCAAACAGCTGGATGAAGAGGTGGCACGTTTGCACCTGGAGAAACTGGGTGTCAAGCTAACTAAACTGACACAAAAACAGGCTGATTATATTGGTGTACCGCTTGAAGGCCCCTTTAAACCGGAACACTACCGGTATTGAGTTGAACCAATAACCCTGAAGACATGGAGCGCGGACGTCCCCGTCCGCGTTTTCATTTTTAAAAAACAATCCAAAAATTTCCCCCAAAAAATCTGTTGACAAGATGTTAAATTTAGTGCAATATAGTTTATTCTAAATTCAGTGGGTTGAGGGTTCTCGGTGGTTTTCCACATCTGCATCTTGCCTGTGAACAACTGTGAATAACTTTTTGATTCCTCATAAGTTCCGATTCAATTTTCCATCGTGAAATCCCTCGCTTCCCCATAGAGCCACTGCTTTTTTCCTATCGAAGCAGGGCGAATGAACGCTTGGTTTTCTTTGGCGAAAGCAGCAAAGCGTTCTATTCATCTGGGTTTTTCTGTCAAAGATATTCCTGCCAACGTTCGTTTGCCCTCCAAAAGACCGGGGGATGACTGTTTGTAGACAGCATCACTCTGGAAAGCACAAAGGATTTGAATTTGAGAGGAGCCAAAACAATGGAAGAACGAGTTCCTATCGTCCAACCAGCCGCCGAACCAAAACCGGTTGGTGGAGTATCGCACGGGTGGTTGGCATTCTGGTTGATTGTCTTCCTGGTCCTGGGATTCGGCTGAATTGGTCTTTATCTGGATCAACGCTTGTCGTCCCTGGAAGAAAAAGTACTCACGCAGACCGGCGATGTATCCAAACAGGCAGAATCCACGCTTCAGGTTTTGCAAACAGCACGAAAAGAGATATTGGGCAATCGTCAGGAGACTGCCGCCTTCGCACAAAAATTCACCTCCACCCTCGACGGCATGTCGGCGCTTCTGACGCAGACAGTCAATGCGTTTTCGGAACAAACGATACAACTCACGAAGGCCATCGAAAAGAAGGAAAAAAGCCAGTCGGAAACGCTGGATTCCGCACTGGCGGATCTGAAACAGGAAATGGCAGCCACCCGGGATGCCGCCGTCCAGGCAAAAAGTAAAGCGGAATCGGTTGATCAGCAATTGGCCGTTCTGGGTGGGCAGCTACAGCAAATGAATCAAAACCTGGCGGATGGTTTTATCACGTTAACCCAGTTAAGCCGGGATATGAGTCAGGCGATCGGCGATCATCTGGAGCAACAACAGAAGTCGATCGACAACCAGCTGGCGGATTTGAGAGATGTTTCCACCCAAAGCCTGGAATCGGTTCGGGAACAACTCGCTTCACTCGATCAAAATACCAGTACAGTGCAAAACAACTTGGCGCGCCACATCGATGCAGTGGGCGATGAGGTACGGGCCGGATTCAGTGAACAGAAAGAGATTGCTTCTTCTATTCAGAATCATCTTGTGGAATCCGTACCAGCCGCCGGAGCGCTCTCGCAATTGGCAGAGAAAGTTGGGCATTTATCGAGTGGTGTGGAAACCGGTTTTTCGCAGGGATCGAAGGATCGGGAAGCGTTGCGCGCCGCTCTGGCCGATCTGGAATATAACCTGAATGGCCGAACCGATAACCTTCTGGTGGAATTAACCGCCATTCATCAGAAAGAGGATTCCTCCCCAACGGCTGAACGGATGGCCGGGGTAGAGGGACAACTAAACTCCCTGGCGCAAGGTCTGCAAAGTCTTCAGGCCAACCTGGGCAATCAACTCGCCGAAGCCGCTCAATCCGCTGTAGTGAAAGGGCTTCAATCCTATATCGGCCCCGCCGATGAAAAACTAGTTCAGGCCGCATCGCACTTAAAAATCCTGCAAGAACAAATCCAGTCCGTGCATACCGCCGTGCAGAGAGGAATCGAAGCTACCCGCGCCAAGGCGGCGGAGTGGATGCAGAATCCTCAGTCGGAAGCCGCGAAAAACTCTTTTGAAGCAGGTCTTCTGGAATTTGCCAACATGATGCAAAGCACGCAATCGCAGGTAGAGACCATCCAGAAACAAATCTCCGGCATTACGGCGGCATTAAGTCCGGAATCCGGTGAAAAAAACCTGGAGGACGGAACGCCCATTGGAATGGCGGGCGAGAGTCCGCAATAGGATTGGTTTTGTAAGAAAAAAATCCGAAAATCGCATGAAAGGCCGGTTCCAGCAACCGGCCTTTTTTTGACGAGATAAATCCCCCCTCACCCGCTTTCATCCGACGGGCAATACGCCGACAGCGAACAAATCTCGCAATGCGGTTTGCGCGCCTGGCAGACTTTCCGCCCGTGCCAGATGAGGCGATGAGAAAAGTCCGTCCGTTCTTCTGCGGGAACGAGCGCGATCAGATCGCGTTCGATTTTATCCGGATCGGTTTCATCGCTTAGCGCCAGTCGATTGGAAAGCCTCTTCACATGCGTATCGACCATGATGGCAGGCAGGCCAAATGCAGTCCCCAATACCACGTTAGCGGTTTTGCGGCCGATGCCCGGCAGCTGGGTCAGAGCGTCCATCTCTTTCGGAACCTGCCCGCTGAATTCCTCGGATAACGCCTGGCTGACGGCCAGGATGCTTTTGGTTTTCTGGCGGAAAAAACCGGTGGGACGGACAATCGCTTCCACGGCATCGGAGTCGGCGGCAGCCAGCGATTGAGCGTCGGGATATTTTTCGAAGAGGATTTTGGTGACTTGATTGACACGTTCGTCGGTACACTGTGCGGAGAGTATCGTTGCGATCAGCAACTCATACGCGTTACGAAAATTCAGAGCGCAGACCGGTTCGTACTCTTTGGCCAGAGCGGCGATGATTTTAGCGATGCGTTCCCGGGCGGAAGCGTCTTGGGAGGATTTTTTGGGAGACATAGGGTTTCTCATTTTCCAATCAGTTGAACGACGATCTCCCGTTGGCGCGCTGGAACGTCGCAATCGATCAGGATAATCTGTTGCCAGGTGCCCAGTGTAAGAGTTTTGTTTTCAAAGGGCACGGTTAACGAAGGGCCGATGAGTGTCGCGCGGATGTGCGAATGCCCGTTGCCATCGTGCCAGGTCATGTCGTGATGGTAAGTCTCGTTGGAAGGCGCAATCGCTTCCAGGCGTTCGGGAAGGTCCTTAAGAAGGCCTGGTTCGTATTCGATGGTGCTGATGCCCGCAGTCGCTCCGGGAGCGAAAACGGTAACCTGCCCTTCCGTCATCCCGCTGTTGTACAGAATACGCTCGACCTGCGGTGTGATGTCGATGATGTCCGTATTGGCTTTCGATGCAACTCGAAATCTTTCCGTCCGGATTTCCATTTTTTCTCCCGAAAGTATCTCAGTACGTGATGTCGAAGCGAGTATAAGCGCCCGTCGCGGGAGACCAATCCGCATCGATCGAGGTGACATGCGATAGAGAAGGTCCCTCCTCGACGCGCTTGAGGAATTTCAGCAGGACGGATTCTTCTCCCTCGGCGAAGATTTCCACCCGGCCGTCTCCCAGGTTGCGCACTTCACCAGTCAATCCCATCGATTGAGCGATTCGCTCTACGAAATAACGGAAACCAACGCCCTGGACACGCCCGCTGACCAGAGCGTGTAAGTGCTTCTGTTTTCTCATAGCGTCCGCTCCATTCGCCCACACCAGATACAATGCAAACCCACGCCGCCCAGCGCACACACCCAAGGCATCACGGGCTGGCAGAACCGGATACAGGCGTACGATAATGTGTAAATAGCGCATAAATAGCCAATAATCCCCAGTATAAGAAGAATTCCTCGATGGCGGTATCCCACTACCGCGAATCCTATCAAAGCCAGGAGCAGATAGATAGATTGCAGAGGAACGGTAACAGAAAGCATCCGCTCGGAGGCGGGCACGTACCAGAAGCGGAAAAATTTTTTGACAAATAGCATGGCGGCGCCGGAAGGATTCGAGAGGATTTCTTTCACACCTTTAGCGTAAAGACGCTGATTGATTTCCCTCGCGCTTCCGCCTTCCGCTTTGGTCTCTTCGATAATCTTTTCCCATTGAGACATCCAGAAAGCCTGTCCAGGTCCTTCCCAGCGGCCGTCTACATCCTGATTATTTCCCAGCCAGAATTCCTTTCCGCCACGGATATCGTACAGGAAGAACTGGCCGGAAACCGCGGCATTGCGCCAACCCCATCCAGAGGCGATCAGAAGAAAGGGGATAAGTATTACAGCGCACATCCGAACGGCGTTCTTCCAGGGAATGATTAAAAAGAGACAGATCGAGAACAGAAAAGGAACAAATTGTAGAGCCGGGCTGATAAACGCCTGTACAACGGACAGCAGAGACAAACCCAATGCATCGCGAAGTAGCCGGGTTTCGAATACCTTCGAAGCCGCCAACATCCAAAAAGCCATGGCGGCACCCTGGATGATTTCTGTATTAGGCAGCGGCAGCCGGTAGAGCGCCAGCGGGTAGATGGCATAGAGAATTCCGGCAGGCAGTGCGCATCCGGGCAAAAACCATTTTTTGACGAAAAGATAAAGACAAGCTAGGGTTGTAACATCTAACAGGCAATGCCAAATGCGGATAACAAGCAGTGCGGAGGCGTTGGAGACCGAGAGCGATGCCGGTTGAACGGCGCAAGTGAAGAAGGATAGAAGAGACGGATACAACGGCATGCGGACAATCTGCTCGCCATTATCCAAAAACTGTCCCGTGCGAAAACTCTCGGCGGCGTTCAGATAACCGTCCGCATCAACGAATGGATACAACTTCGCCCCGCTCCAGGGGAGGATTGCGATCCAGGCCAGACGAATCGCCAAAGCAAAAAACAAGAGAAAAAGAAATGGCTTCGACATGTGGAATCCTGTTTGGATTCAATTCTTCCTGGGAAAATACGATGAAAGAACGCCGGGGATAACGGATTACCGGGCAAAGAGGTTATATTTGATAATACACCAGACAGCGGAAAATCCATCTTTCCAGGTGATTTTCTTGCCCTCGTTATAATCGCGCCCGTAATAGGAAATGGGAACTTCGTAGACCCGGCAGCTCAACTTGGCAACTTTGGCGGTCAGTTCGGGTTCGACGCCGAAACGGTTCGATTCAATAGTGATTTGTTTGAGGATCGAGGATCGAAACGCCTTGTAACAAGTTTCCATATCGGTCAGGTTCAGGTTGGTCAGCATGTTGGAAAGCAGAGTGAGAAACTTGTTTGCAACGAAATGCCAGAAAAAAAGCACTCGTTGCTCCGGACCGCGGAATCGGGAACCGTAGACCACGTCGGCTTTGTCCTCCACGATCGGCTTGATCATTCGGGAGTATTCCTGCGGATTGTATTCCAGATCGGCGTCCTGGATGATCGCGATTTCGCCGGTGACTTTTGCGATCGCGGTGCGGATGGCGGCGCCCTTTCCCTGATTTTTTTCGTGAAAGAAAATACGAACCCGCGGAAGAGTGATTTTCTGCAAAATATCGCGCGTTCCGTCTATGGAATAATCGTCGACGACGATCAGCTCTTTCTCTGTCGGTTCGGATAGGACTTGTTCGATGATCTTCTCAATCGTATCCCGTTCGTTATAAACCGGCATGATCACGGATAAAAGCATAGGCCATCCTCAATTGGGATTCATCAAAAGGATTGTTGCCATTATAGAGAACGCCTTGCCGCATGCAAGGATTGTGGGATAAGGGGAATGCTGGACTCGGAGGCTGCCCTCAGAGTGGATTACAAATGGATGTTGTAGGGTAAAAAGATCGTAAATGTCGCCCCGCTGGGGCTGTTTTTTGTAACATCGAGTCTCCCCTGGTGTTCCTCCACAATCCGCCGGGTCATCGGTAAACCCAGCCCGACGCCATGCGGTTTGCTGGAACGAAAGGCTTTAAAGATCTCCGAAACGCGTTCCGGGGGAATACCCGGGCCGGAATCGGAAATTTCCAGAGCCATAAAATCGTCTTTTTCGGAAAGTTCGATCCGGATTGTTCCTTCTTCCGGCGTGACATCCAACGCGTTCAGAAGAAGATTGAGCACGGCTTGCTCGATGCGTTCCCGGTCGATGGAGATGGATTTTCGCAGGGTATGGATTTTCGAGGTTACCGATACGCGTTGCTTGCTGATGCGGTGGCGTAAAAGGCGAAGTACCCGGCCGATCAATGCCTCCATGTCGTGGGATTGCCGTTCCAGACCCCTCGTCTTGGCCAGATTGAGCAGATCGGTTACCAAGTTGTTGAGATCGCCGATCTTTTGTGCGATGACATCGACGTCGTGGTGAAAGTCGGTTTCATTGGGAGGGGCGGATTTCCAGGAGTGAATCAGCATATTGATGACGGCCAGGGGATTGCGGATTTCGTGCGCCAGCCCGGCGGCCAGTTCGCCCAGCGTGGCGCGTTTGGCCGATTCCTGCAACCGTTCTTCCATCGCCATGTTCTGCTCGTGCACCCGGACGTTGGTGATGGCGATCGCGGCGTGATCGGCAAAAGTTTGCAGAAGTTCCATTTCCGAACGCTGCCAACGGCGCGGCGTGGCCGAATAGATGCTCAACACGCCAAGCACGTCGTTTTGAAAGGCGATCGGGGCGGCGAGCAAGGAGATCACTCCTTCCCGCTCCGCCATGGCTTTATGGAGGTATAACGGTTCCTTAAAAACGTTGGGAACCTGCATGATCCGGTTAAGTCGGACAACGGTTCCCAGAATGGAACCATCCAGGGGAATATTGGGCTTGTCCAGATACTCCAGGCTGCACCCGTACGCCGTGACCAGCTCCAACTCCCGGCGCTTGTCATTAACAAGCATCAACGAACTCATCTTGGCCCGGAAGAGCACCGTTCCTTGCTCAACGACATTAAGCAACACCCGGTCCAAGTCGAGCGAGGAAGAAATGGCCCCCGCAATATGCAATAGAGCGGGTAGCGGCCGGGATTGTTCGGCCACCAAAAACTCGATCCAACCGGTGAAAAAGTCGTTCGCCAAGGCGTCGACGGGAGTCGAAAGCGTTTCCAATTGCGCGGGAGCCTGCTCGATGAAACAGTGCGCCACGGCCCCGATCGCGTGATTTCCGCTGAGAATGGGGATCGCCACAATCTCTTCCGCAACGCCGGTCATCGATCCCCCCTTTAGCGAGAATGGGACTTTGGAATTCTGTATTCGTTCGATCGTTTCTTTCTCGTAACAATTGGATCGCCAGTAGCGGGCGGGAGTATCGGGATCTCCAATTGTCGCGCAAAGCAATAGACTAAGAAAATTATCGGAGAAATAATACAGCGCGGACTGGGCGGCGCGATTCTGCTGGTGAATCGTCGAAAGTGCCGTTTCGGGAGATTGCGGGATCGCCATGATTTCGGTTCTCGTTGCGGATTGTGAAATAATAGATTATTCCATTCGTATGGGAAAAGTAAATCTCAATTCCAAATGAGGATAAATGGCCACGGCGGGCGGAAAAAAGAAACGGGTAAAATCGCTGTCCTGTAGGCGTGGTACGTGGTGAATTCGATGTATAATGTGGCGTTTTGAGGTGAAAGTATATGAATGATAACATGGGTTTTACCCCTGAGATTTTGCGGGAAGAGAGAAACTGGGCTACCATTTGTCACTTGTCCGGATTCGCCTTTTTTATATTGCCTCCCATCGGTCATGTGGTTGCCCCGCTGATCCTTTGGTTGTTAAAACGGCACGATTCCACGTTTATCGATGAGCACGGCAAGGAAGCAGTTAACTTTCAGATCAGTATTTCGATATATGGGATTCTCTGTTTTATCCTGGTATTCTTAGTAATCGGCCTGGCGATGGCGCTGCTTCTTTTCTTGTTTTGGGCGATTTGCATGATCTACGCGGCGATTCAGGCCAACGATGGTATGAGTTTCCGCTATCCCTTGATTATCCGCCTGCTCTAATCGAGCGGCCTGTACAATATATCGAGTGAAAACCACCGGAAGGATTTGTAGATTGCATCACTTCGTTCGCAATGACACGAACGTAACGCATTGTCATTGCGAG
>CAZFOX010000004.1:0-19012 GCA_964520565.1 uncultured bacterium
GGTCTCAGGCCCCCGGTCGGAGGAAATTCTGCATCGAGTTTTTGGAGAATCTTCGATTCCTCCAGTGGATTATCAGATGTCGACGATGCCTGTAACAGTATTCGGATTTGAAATTCTACGTCTGCCACTTTTGGGGGATACTGGATTTATTCTCATGGGTCCTCGGGAATCAGGGGAGAATCTCAGGCGACGGCTTGTGGAGGCAGGCGCAACGCCGGTGGGGCTGTCTGCCATGAATGCCATGCAGATTGAACGGGGGATTCCCCGATGCGGGCAGGATTTGGACGAAAATGTGATTCCTCAGGAAGCGGCATTGCATCGGGGGCTTCATTTTCACAAGGGTTGTTATATCGGGCAGGAAGTGGTTGCCCGGCTTCATTTTCGAGGTCACACCAACCGCGAACTGACACGATTTTTAATGGAGGCCGATCGAATGCCCCAGGTTCCTTTAACTTTGTGGTGGGAAGGGAAAGAAGTGGGTGTTATAACCAGTGTGGCCTATGCATATGGTCTGGAACAATGGATCGGCCTGGGGATCCTTCGTCATGAATGCCGCCGGGAGGGGGTGGAAATTATGGCACGGGAAATGGAGAGAGAATGGCGTACAACCGTTCAGGATACGACACGCATAGGAACATAACTGTCTCATTTTATTTAACATTCATAAAACATTCCAGGAGAATTGGTTGGGCGGTTTTCAGGAAAAAAAGAAAAAAAATGATTGACATCCACTTTGGTTCTTTGGTAGTATGAGTTTATTGAGTGAATCGTTCCAGTGAAAATCGAGGAATGAAATTGTGTGAATGAGGAATGAATCACTCAACGAGCGGAAGTATGACCGCCGAAGAATTGAGTATGAGTCATTTTTTCTTTTGTGTTTTCTGAGTTGAGGGTTCTTATTTCCAGAGGAGGACCCTATTTTATTGTGATGATGCCGATTGAACCCTGGAATGCAAGATTACACTTCGTTTTATTATCGACGATTCCCATTCCTGTAACTTTTTTAAAAATCCATCATTCATATCGATTCTGCGAACCGAAATCCTTCCCTGCGATATGGCTGGGAGGTAAAGGAGGTGATACTCCCTAAATCGATATTATTCAAATCTGTTTGACTGTAGCGATCACTACGTCGAGAAAAAGTATACGAGCGAGTTTGAGTTCAAAAGCGGATGTTAAAAGAGTAGAAACAAACTTGGACATGGAATCAGAGCCGAGAAAATCTGCGTATGGGGCATCGAGTGAAAAAGAAACCCGTTTTTAACAGCCGCTTTCATGGGGAGTCAATTGATGGCAGGGACTGATATCAATCCAATTCCAATTAAAAAGCGTCGGAGACCTTCTGCGGATGAACTGCAACGTCGCGAGCGGCTCAGGACTTATCTAACTCGAGAATGGGAGATTGACGAATCGATCGCGAAGTCGTTTGCCAAGAAGCACTCGTTTTTATTGGTGGACGATGTTGTGTACTCTCTGAAACATTTAGCCCGTTATTTTAAAACTTTGCATGTGGGGCATTATGGATACCCCATTGAAAAGCGCGTTTTGCGGCGCGCTTTGAATCATACCCTGCGCCGATTCGCCCGCAGCCAGAGTCCACTTTCGGACAAGCAGCTGGGGTATTTTTTGCAGTTGGCACGGGATGAAGTGGCAAGTAAGGTTACCTCGTGGTACGATCCCGGTTCTCCTCAGGAGCGGGAGAAAGTTCTCCATCCGCTGAAGCAGGCGTTGATTTATGAAGACGACGAAGCCATGAAAAAACGATTGCTCTTCATATACACCCTGTTTGTGAAGAAAGGTATGCGAATCGCCAAGCAAAAAGTCATTCAGGCCTGTACCAATCACCGGCGTCTGTTTCCACACCGCCGGGTGGTGGAGGATGCGCTGGAAACATTGCGTGGCGCGTACGAAGCGTTGGGATTTATCGAAGGCGAGTTATTTATTACGCCCGATTACATCTCGGTGAATTAGCCGATATAAAAACTGGGGAACAGGAATGCCCTTCCGGAGGCCGGGAGGGCATTCGTTTTACGTTGAGGCGGGTCGAATAGCGGGATACCCGGATTTTGTTTTCATGACACACGCACTAATGATCCAAATCCCAATAATGCTCTTTTCTGGATTTAGAGGTCCCATTAGCACCACAGCTCTTCTCACTAACCGATTTGTTATTAAAGGAAAAAAAATGGTTTAAATAAGGTCGTGGTATCCAGTTCTTATATACGGAGGGAAATGCTTTTCTATTTTCTCACCAGGGATTTTCAATCGCAAGACGTTTAACGATTTGTTCTCGTGCAATCGTTAACATGGTAAGTAACCTAAGATCATTAATTTGATCTTAGTATATCCCCAATATAAACTTAGAGGGGAATTGCTCAATAGCAATCCCCCTCATTATAAGTTCAATCGGGTAGGGCAGGAACGCCGGGTTCGGTTCTAGAAATACCCTTTCGTCATCAGGTATTCGGCCACCAACAGTTCGCCTTTGGCGGCGCCGCGTTTGGTGTTGTGCGAGAGAGCCACGTATTTGATGCCGTTCTGGCCGTACACTTCGTCCTGGCGGATGCGGCCGACCACAGTAGACATGCCACCGCCGATCTCGCGGTCGAGACGCGGTTGCGGACGATTATCCTCTTCCTTGATCACGATGGTGTCTCTAGGAGCGGAGGGCAGATCGCCGAATTCCTTGCGGCACTTGCCGTTGAATTCCTGAAAGGCGGCTTTCACGGCGTCCGGCGTACAGGCTTTTTCGGTCTGCACGAAAATGGAGAGCATGTGCCCGTCGATGACCGCCACCCGCGTGCAGGTGCAGCTGACCGGGAATGGAGCGTTGACGATCGCACCGTTTTCGAATTTCCCCAGCGTCTTGACGGTTTCCAGTGTGACCTTTCCTTCTTCCTTGGCGATGAAGGGGATCATGTTGTCCACGATGTCCAAGGCGGAATGGCCGGGGTATCCCGCACCCGATAACGCCTGCATGGAGGTCATAAAAACGCATTTCACCCCAAATTTCTCGTAAATGGGCTTCAACGAAACGATCAGCCCCATCGTCGTGCAGTTGGGGCCGGGAACCACGAATCCCTTCCAGCCGCGCGCCTTCCGCTGTGCGTCGATCAGCGGAACGTGACCGGCGTTGACTTCGGGAACCAGAATCGGCACGTCGTTTTCATACCGGAATCCGGAGGCTGTGCTGATTAATGGTTTGTGCGCGCCGAATTTGCCTTCCATTTCTTTGGAAAGTCCGGAGGGCAGCGCCGAAAAAAAGATGTCGTATTGGTCCACATCGTTGAGCGCTTTTTCGACATTGCCCACCGTCATGGCGGCAATGTTTTCATCCAATGGACTGGACGTGAACCATTTGGCCGCCACTCCGTACGGTTTCCCTTCCGAGCGCTCGGATGCATAAAGGCCGGAAATTTCAAACCACGGATGCCCCTTCAGGGCTTCAACAAACTGCTGACCGGCCGCACCGGTCGCGCCCAGGATGGCTGCCTTCTTCTTTTGCATGATACTCATAGCTCCCTTGCTATAATGGTATGGCCGCGAGCGAACTCCCGCGGCCAATAGATTACCCTACAATGTACATGGACAAACACATAATCCCAAGTGGGATAAACGTTCCCTCTTGAAAAAATCCCATCCCAATCATTGAAATAGAATCAAGGAGACATGGCTCGATGTCACCCCAGCCGATCGATTGGCGCATTCATGCTTCCGGTTTTAGAATAATTCCCAATCCTGCAAAGCCGCCACTTCTTCGTCCGTTTTAAAGATCATGATCCGGTCGATATCCAACTGAACGCCATTCTGCCCGTTGAATTGCAAGAATGCATAAATGTTACTTCCCGTAAACGAACCTTTCGGAACCAGGAAAGACGCTTCGATCCATTCGTTCGCTGTGGGGATTGTCAACGATTCGGGAGACGTCTTCCGAACCCCCGATAGGTTTGCTGTATCCGCCAGACCGGCATGAACCGTCACTGCACTTTTATTACTGCGGAGTAAAAGATTCAGGCGGTAGTTTCCTTGGTATTTTGCATCGTTTTGGCAGAGGATGGCAACGTTGGCTTCACTGGAGGCGCTGGCGCGCAGGTATTGAACGCCTTCGGCGGCATCCTGGGCCTGAATGCGTTCCAATGTGGCCCCGGTTGCAGCGGCGTTATCGACGGGCAGTTCGAAATTGTTGTTGTAGGGTGAAACTGTACCGGAAGAGGAATTAAATCCGCTGGGAAAATTTAATTCCTTATCGGTTGTAAGATTAAATCCCGCCGAACTGGCCAGGGCAGGTACGGCAAACAGGCGAATATCGTCGAGACGCATTTTCTGTTCCGGTTGCCCTCCCACGCGAAATTGGAGACTGACGCGAGTCGTTTGATAAAAATCGTTCGGGCCACAAAGATAATCGACTGTAAGCCATTGATTCTCATACCCTTTTGGGACAAACGTATGATAGAAAAATCCCAGATTGGACACATCGACAGACCGAAGTGAGCTGGTTATTTCGAACGGTGCGGTTTCCAAGAAGACCCGATATTGGATACGAAAAATCGTTGCGGGGGTACTGTTGGAAGTAATATTCATGAACATCTGAGCATCGAATGGACTACTGGAACCTCCAGCGACGAATAGATTCCATCCCGGTGAACCGTTGAAGCCGTTATCGTCAATGCCATCATCAAGCATAAATGTCCCTTGGATGGTCCAGCCTGGATCTTCATAGGCATCGAATGTCTGCTCGAATAACAGCTCGCCGGTTTCCTGAGAATATCCCACGTTCCCGATTAAAAATGCAAAGATTACAACCTGAGATAATCGCATACCTTCTTCCTTTCTGGATTGCCTTTCCATGCAGAATGATGAATGACAAGAAACACTAGCCAAAGATATTTTTAAATTCAGGTATTTGAAAATTCTATCAAGACTCCAAAATGTAATCTGAGTGATAAACTCGTAGAATCGCCTTGATAGAATCTATCAAAAAACCCTATACACCTCGCAAGATTTCCACTCTTTCCTGTACAGGATTGCCTCATTAAACAGGAAACAACTTAGTGCGTCAAGTGAGAGTGATTTATTGGAATCAAAACAAAAGAAAAGATTTTATAAGCCTTCATAAAAAACCAGATCGATGCAAGATTAAACAAACTTGGTGCGTAAAGAATAGGAATCTCAGGCGAAATTCATTCGCAAGAAAAATCGATGCCCGATGAATCGCCAATCAGGGAACAATGGATCAATTTCGCATCCAACGACGGGCCTTTGCAATGAGTTTCAGAGTACCCCATACGGTACGAAAGGTAGGCATTTTGCTTTTCCCGGCTTTTTGCTCGTAATGTAACTCAAAAGGAATTTCTGTAATCCGGCCGGGAGAAACGTGAGGAATCGTCTTGAGCATGAGTTCGCCGGTGCAGGCAAAACCTTCGCTTTCCAGAAGACGCTCGCCCCACCGGTCGCTGACCACCTTGAGAGTCAAATACGAAAAACCCCGGAAACCGCAGGAAAAATCGCTTAAAGGAATCTTGGGAAAACACAAATGATAAATCCTTCGTGCGCCATGACTTAACAATTTCCGCCAGGGATTAACGCCATACTCTTTCCCCCCCGGTGCGAAACGCGAGGCCACCACCACATCGTGACCGGCCTGAAGCGATTCCACTAGCCGGAAAATGTAACGGGGATGATGGGTTTGATCGGCGTCGAGTGTGATAATCCAATCCCCGTCATTGGCATTGTGCAGGATAAAATCAATACCGGTGCGTAAAGCGGCCGCAAGGCCGCAGTTTCGCTCATGCTGCAACAATGTAACTTGAATCGGCCCTGAAAAACGGCGCGTCTGTTCGGCGGTATCGTCGAGGCTTCCATCATCGATCACGACCGCATGGACGGGCAGACTGGCAAGAGAATTGTCTCTCAGCCAGCCACGGGCTTCACAAACGATCGTTTCCAGCAAGGGGAGGATATTATCCCCCTCGTTGAAAGCGGGTAATAGGATAAAAATCACTTGTTTATCGTTTCCAGAATAATACGATATGTCGGCGAATCGGTAAGATTCCGTTTTTGCTTGACTTCATGAATGATAATCTTTCCGTCGCGAATGGCAAGCAACTCGATCTCAGAAAATATTGTCAATACCCGGTCGAAATCCGGTGGATCGATTTTTTCCAGTTTGGCCAGAAGGCGGGCATTGGGCAAGGCGAGCGTTCGTTCTTCGTTGCAGGATTTTTCCAACAAACGATATACTTTACCCAAAGATTCCCGGCTCCATTCAAAGCCGGTTTTCAGGGGAGCGGGGCGTGTCAACGATAATGGAGCACTTGAGGAAGGACGAATATCCCGGAAATGAAGATCGATATCCCGCCGTCCCTGATACTCGTTCCACCGGCAACAGAACGCAATCTCGACACGATCTCCCTGCAGCGTTTCCAGTTTATCTCCCTGCCCGAATCCGATGGCGGTAAGAGTTCCACGCGGGTGGCGCAGTGTCAACCGCAGGTGATTATTGCCCACAATCCGCGCTCCCATACCGTTGATGGCACCCTCCCCGAAAAAGAGCGGTTCTTCGTTGCCTTCGCCGAAGGGTTCCATGCGCTGAATCTCATCCATGAATGCGGGATCGATCCGTTCGAGGGGAAGAGATGCATCCAGCCACAGGGGAGTTGGACCGGCGGTAGCCGGTAAATCTTCCGCCGCTTTGTATAGCGCCGCTTCGAACGCCGATAAACAATCGGGAACCACTTTCATTCCGGCGGCCCCGGCATGTCCGCCACAGGAGACCGCATGAGGACGCGCTGCATCCAGGAGAGGAATTAAATCCACTCCATCCATACTGCGCGCGGAACCGATGGCGATGTTTTCTTCCTGAGTGAAGAGAAATACCGGCCGTTGAAACATTTGCACAAGCCGGGCGGCGACAATACCCAACACGCCACGATGCCAATCGCGCCCCACAACCGCGAGAACGCTGGACGAACGGTTTAACAAGCCTTCCCGCTCGATCAGATCGCAGGCTTCCTTGAGCATCTTCGCTTCGATGCTTTGCCGTTGGGCATTTAATTGATGCAGATGGCGAGCAAGTTCTATCGCCCGGATTTCATCGCGGGTGAGTAACAATTCCAGAGCGAGACCCGGATCGTCCATCCGGCCGGCGGCATTCAAACGGGGAGCGATCCGGAATCCGATTTCCGAAGGGCCGACCCGTGCGGGGATCACCTTGGCCAGATCCATTAATGCCAATAGTCCGGGACGATCCAGGCGGTGAAATTCGGCCAGTGCACGCGCCAGCAAGGTTCGGTTTTCCCCAACCAGCGGCATGACATCGGCCACCATCCCCAAAGCCACCAGATCCAGAAATCGATCCGCCCGGCCGCTTTTGGAATAGGATTCCAAAAGGGCCGACGCCAATTTCCAGGCCACTCCAGCGCCCGACAGATTCTTGCTGGGATAGGATTCGTTCGGGTAAACGGGATTGAGTACTGCCAGGGCAGGTGGACGTTCGTTTCCGGCGCTGTGATGATCGGTAATTATGACATCCAATCCTAAGTCATTTGCGATGCGGACGGATTCCACCGCGGTGGTTCCACAATCCACGGTAATGAGTAAATCGTAGGAACCGGCCCTGCTGCGGATGGTTTCTTCCTGCAATCCGTAACCCGACTCCATACGATCGGGAAGAAAATAATCCGCGGGAAGGCCTAATTCGTGAAAGGTTTCCAATAAAATACACGTCGCGGTAATTCCATCCACATCGTAATCTCCGTGGATCAGAATCCGCTCGCGGCGTTCGATGGCCCGCCGAATGCGAGCGACGGCGCATTGCATTTCGGAAAATTCGCTGGGATGAGGAATTTCCTGTTCCGCCGGATCGACATACGCATGCGCCCGAGCGCGAGTATCGATGCCGCGTAACGCCAACAACCTCGCCAACAAAGGAGAAATACCCGCCTCCTCACTCAGGCGTTGGACGGACGTTTCCGAGATGGATTTAATTTGCCAGGGACGTTTCATTCAACCCAATACGCATTTCCAGGGGAAGTCATCTTTCCCCTGCCCTCATTCCCGAATCTCTTACGATCCGCCCAGAATTTTTTTGGCTTCTTCGTAAGACATTTCTCCTTCTTCCGATTCCGGTTCAGATGCCGGACGATCGATCCCGGGCTGGTTTCCCAGCAACCCTGTCTGCTGATTTTGAACCTGAACGATGATTTTGACAACAAACGCAAGGATAAAAAAGATAAAAATAACCAGCAGAGGCCAAAAAAGTTCACTCCGGCGATACCAGGGTGGAGAGGGGTCTCCCTCCACAGTCCCCCCATGCAACACGCTAACAAATCGATCGCGGGTTGAGACACGGCATTTCCGGGAAACACGCCGGGGAGAATTCATAAAAAACCTTTGAAAGTTGTTCTTTAAGGGGTGACGATTCCCAAAAACAGATTATACTGCCTCTCTGTCACGAAAAAGGATCATCCCGCTTCATCATACCATGCTTTTTCCCTGGTGAAAGCATGAAGTTAGGTAATTGAGGTTTCTAGAGTTGGGCGGGACGGCGATTCAGCTGGAGAAAGATCGGAAGTTCCCAGCGAATTGTTCTTGACATATTGACGGGATTATCGCTATAGTGAGTAGGGTTTATTTAACCAGGGCGAGTAGCTCAGCTGGTTAGAGCGCCTGCCTTACAAGCAGGAGGTCGCTGGTTCGATTCCAGTCTTGCCCATAGCGACAAACTCCCTGGAGGAAATGGTTTACAAAAACGGGGCCGTAGTTCAGTTTGGTTAGAATGCCTGACTGTCGATCAGGAGGTCGCGAGTTCGAGTCTCGTCGGCCCCGCCATTTACCCCCGGGAGTTTGCTTTTTTCCCGACAATTGCCTGGAGGTCTGCGATTCGTGAAACATCAACTTATTTATCTGCATATTACTCTTCTGATTGTTTCTTTTCTTGTTGTATCCCCTAACGTTTTTTCCGGTATCAACGATTCCTCGACATTTGTATTGGATTTTAAACAAACCTCGGAAGACACGCAGTTTGTAACTCAGGTGGATTCCACGCCGGAATTTCAACAGGTCGAAGTGAATGGAGAAACGCGAACCCGTTTTACTGCCACCGTCGTTCTCAAGAACGCGACTAACCTACTGGGTTTGAATTGCGACCTGGTTTTTCAGAATACACAGATACGCGTTGTGGAAATCAGCGAAGCGCAAGGCGATATCAACTTTGACGGGCGTGCCAATATTGCCGATATCCTGACGCTGGCGGAACGATACGGTCAATCCACCACGAGCAACGGACTTGCTTATTTCGACCGCAGTCCTGTGAAAGACAATACGATTGACGATCAGGATATCGAAGCGGTGAAACCTTTCATCAACGAAAAAACGTTGTTTTGGACCAGCAATCCAAACAGCGACTTGAGCGATATCCGCGAAAGTGTGGAAATTTTCGAATCGCCGGATATCAGCAATCAAAACAGCAAAATCGACGACGTCGTCTCTGTGCTGCTACCCCGCATCCATCCAACCCCGGCCGGATTCGGATTCACGGGGGATGCTCGGATCGCCACGATAACATTCGAAGTGGTCCCCGGCGCTTCGGGAACGACGTCAATTACCTTTGAAGATACGATGGCCATTGATGAATCGACCGAAATTACACAAACGCAAATCATTAATGGCAGTACGCCAAAAACTCAGAATGTGGAAATAATCCTCCCCTGATTACCCTGGTGGGGAGTTTTTTTTGCATATTTTTTGAAATTAAGGGTAGACGTTTGCACATATTGTTAGTATTCTAAGCATCTTAGAGAGACTTCGTCTTCTAAAAAATCGAGGGCGTAAGATGGAGGCAACATTGATGCGTACTAAATCCATACAATTAATGATCGCAGCTCTTCTGTTGGGATGTGTGATCGGTATTGGTTCGGGAAACGTCTGGGCACAAGCAATAGAAACCCCGACGGAAACGCCGGTCGAAACCCCGACCGAAACGCCCACCTTGGCGCCGACTGCCACACCGGTACCTCCGACCTTCACACCGGTACCTCCGACGCCGACCCCCACGCAGGTGGAAACCAGTGTCGAAACTCCAACGGAAACACCGACCGTAGCTCCTACAGCCACATCTACGCCCGTTCCACCCACAGCGACCCCTGTACCTCCCACATCCACACCGGTTGAAACCATCACGGAGACGCCAACGGTTGCACCAACGGCCACACCGGTTCCGGCCAAGGCTAGTTTGAGCATCACCGGCCCGGCCAGCGTCAATGTCGGCGATTCTGTAACCATCGCTATCAATGTGAAAAACGCCGCCAATGTGGATGCTTTCGGATTCGATATTCAGCAAACAAACGCTCTTCTGCAATTCGTCAGCGCTGATAAAGCGGGCACCCTGACCCAGAATTTCATCCTGGTCAGCGGTAACGCATTAACGGCACCCGCCGGCGCGGCGCGTATCGGTGCAGTCGGCGGTCCCGCTTCCGCAAACGGAGACGGCGTTCTGCTCAATGTTAAATTTAACGCCACGACCAAGGGACAAACCGTCCTCTCGCTGGCGAATCTGCTGGACGATCTGAAAGGTGCGGATGTAACGACTCTGGCGATCACAGTGAACGAAACCGGCGTCGCGACTCCAACGCCAACCGAAACCGGCATCGTTACGCCGACTCCGACAACGCCTCCGGCAACGCCCACTCCGACCGAAACCGGTATCGTTACGCCGACTCCGACAACGCCGCCAGAGGCAACGCCGACCGAGGTTCCGCCAACCGCTACACCCACGGCCTTGGAATTGGATCCGGCACTGGGCTTAGTATCGATCGACGAGCTGGGCGGCACGTATCCGCGCGGTAACGCCGTTCATAACTTCGATATCGGCATTTCCGACAAGATGACCGGTAGCCTTGTGAAACCCGGTATCTTTGATGGCCAGGTCGATCCGGATGCGTTGGGTCCGTTCCTCTTTATCAACGGTCAACCGATTCCTATCGCCAAAGACCTGGAGTTCACCGGTGAAATCGTCACAGGAGGAAACGGTTCGGAAGGCGTTTACTTCCTGATGGGAGGCAGCATTGGTTCCGTGCCTCCAGTCAGCGGCCGCCTGGGTGCAACCGGTGGACCGCTCAACGGCGGTATCGATATCAACAATGATGGAAAGACCATCAACTTCGGCAAGTTCAAGAGCGACATCATTCCGGTTCTCTTCATGGCCACCGATGAAGAACCGAACGGCGAATTCGTTTCGCCGCTCGTGGATATCGAACCCGCCGGCAACGGAGGATTCTACGTCCTGGCTAGCAACGGTCAGATCTATACGGAAGGAACCGCAAGCAGCTCCCTGGAACAGAAAGCCGCACTTTCGCCGAATGCCGCAGCAGTCGCATTGAAAGTTTTCCGTGGCCTGGCGATTAATCCTAGCAACAGCCAGTTTAGTGCCGATATGATCGGAACGGGCGCATACGTCCTGGATTCAGCAGGAGCAGTTCATACGGTTGGCAATGCCCCGACGTTGAACACGGCCAATCTCCCCGTGATTCCCGCCGATCCCAAAACGGGACTCATTCAAGACCTGGAATTGATCCCGAATGCCGCCGGAACCGAATGGATCGGTGTCGGCGTGCTGATGGGAGACGGTATGATTGGATTCGCTCCCTTCTCGACGGTAACTGTAACCGAGGAGATATCCACTTATCTCAAGGGTCTCATGCCGTTCGGCAATCTTGAAATGGGCTTCCCGATCAATATCGCTCGCGATTTCGAGATTTCCATTACCGACAATCCGGTTTATGGTATGGATACCGCAGGCAATACGGTTAAGAAAACCGGCCGCCGAGTTGGTATCATGATGTTCGACGGCTTCGGTGGAACGCATACGGGCGGGGCGGCAACCCGCTTCGCTCCAGCCTTCGTCCCTGGAGGTATCGCACTCCCCGGCAAGAAGATATACACAATCGAAGGCGAGAATGCCCTCGCTTTCCCGGTGAATCCACCGTATACCTACAATGTCGATGTGACCAAGGACGTGGAAATCGCCTGGCCGGTTAAGCGGTAAGAAATAATCAGTAGAAATCATCGGGGGAACATCGCAAGGTGTTCCCCCGATTCTTTTTATTCATCCACCATCTAGAGGGATTTTCATCATTCTTTGCATATTTGCGTTTCAAAAAAGCCTGAAATAATTGGCTTTTTCGAAGTTGGAGCACGAAATTAACACACAAACAATTGAGAACCGCTCTACAATATACCCATCTTGTTTCATGAGAGGCGAATCATGCATTCTATCGCGAGAGCCGTCCAGGCGATTCAGGAACAAGTTCTTCAGACCGCGCGGCAATGCGGCCGGAATCCAGACGAGATTCGCATTGTGGCCGTGAGCAAAACACATCCGCCGGAATCCGTCCAAGCTGCATTCCAGTCGGGAATGCGGATTTTTGGCGAGAATCGAGTTCAGGAAGCGGAAACCAAAATCGCAGATCTCCATAACCTCCCGATTGAATGGCACCTTATAGGTCATCTGCAAACCAACAAGGTTAAAAAAGCCGTCTCTTTATTTACCGCAATTCATTCCGTCGACAGCCCTAAATTAATCCAGGCTTTGGAACGAGAGGCAACCCTCCAAAATCGTACTCTCCCCATTCTTCTGCAACTAAATCTCGCCGGAGAGTCGAGTAAAACCGGTGCGGATGCGGATGAATTGGAAACTCTTCTCACCGCCCTGCGCCAATCGCCTCATCTTCAATGCCGGGGTTTAATGACAATTCCGCCCTTCTTCGACGATCCGGAAAAAGTCCGCCCGTTTTTCCGCCAATTACGAGAATTGGGAGAACGGTACCGTACCGATATAGTCCGGGAGGGCAACACCCTGGAACTCTCGATGGGCATGACTCATGATTTCCCCATCGCGATTCAGGAAGGAGCGACTCTGATCCGGATTGGAACCGCCCTATTCGGAAACCGTGGCTACTAGCGGATCCAACTCCATTCGATTTTTTTATCTTTCATGTATCGTCTCCACTCTGCCATCCGTTCCATAGAAAAAGCGGCACGCAAAACTCTCTTTCGGAGTCATAGGCTCTTGCATAAGCCGTGATATACTAATTGTATTCATTTGAGCGGTTCTTATAATTGCGTTCCTATTCGCGTTTCGATAAAGCCGGAAAAGATTGGCTTTATCGAAGTCGAAACGTGTCAATTGATGTACATACGTTTGAGAACCGCTCTAGGAGGCGGCTTCAATGCGATCCCAAACTATATTGATGACAGCCTTGATCGTCATTGTCCTGACTGTCATGGGCATCATTATCTTTTTGCCATCATCGCCATCCAGTTTTCTTGGACCGAATGGAAAAGAGGATAGCCTCAATCCCGATACGGTTTCTCTAAACAATCAAACCACTCAAGGTCGTCCCACAACGCCTCCTTCTATAATCCAACCGTCTACCGAACCATCATCCCTTTCCAGCGAGACAGGACTTCCGGACGATCAAATCGCCGATGGTACTTTCGCTCAGACAAGCGGAGATGCTTCGGCGATTTCCCCAGAAACGGTTCTTCCTTCCACATCCACGATTCCCCCCAATCAATCTCATTCCTCCACTTCGACACCGGGCGTTGTAGCCGGTGTCGTAAAAGACCCGCAGGGGAGAACGTTATCCGGCGTCGCCATTCAGGTAACCGGAAAGCCCTTGATTCTTACCAATAACGAAGGCCGGTTTCAAATCGAAAACCTGACCGAACAAACGATCTCGCTCAAGGTTCAATTGGGTGGATATCAAACCGTCAATCGCGATAATATCCCGGTTGGAACGTCCAACCTGGAAATCATTCTGATCCCCGAAGGATCCATAGCCGGCAGTGTTTTGGATCAATTCGGCGATCCCATCGCTCTCGCCCAGGTACATGGGAAAGCCCTGCAGGGAATCTGGGCTGTCGATGTCAACGCCGACGCGGAAGGACGGTTTCTTTTTTCCGAAGCGCCTAAAGCCCGCGTCCGCCTTCAAGCCACTCAGGAAGGATTCACCGACGTCGGCGCGGGAAGTAAGGAAGTGGAATTCCCTTCCAGCGATTCCATCGTCTTGCGGCTTAACCGTCCCACATTTTCCATTTCGGGACGAGTGATTGTGGAAGAAAACCAGCAGGGACTGGGAGGATTTCAATTACGAGCCGTCCTGCAGGATTCCGGAACAACCCCGGCTGATTTGACAGCGACAACCGACTCCACGGGACTTTACAAATTCGATAACCTCCGGCAGGGAACGTATGTCGTTTCCAGCCTGGCGCGGGAAAACGCCTCCCGTCCCTATGTAATTCCCTTGAAAAACGATTTCAAATCCGTTCGACTTTACGAAAAAAGCGTTACTAACATCGATTTCGTCGCCGTTACAGGCCGTACGGTCAGTGGCATTGTCATCAATACAAATAACCAACCGGTCGCCAATGCCGAAGTCACGATCGCCGGCTTGCAAAGCGTTCAAACGCAAAGCGCCTACGACGGGCAATTCCGGCTGACCGGTGTTCCCACGACCGGCGGACAAACCCTGGACCGCTTTGTCATCCGTCTTCAGGCATCTCATTCCGAATATGGAACCGGTTTCAGCGATCCACTGCCTACAGAATCTGAAACGGCTGCAATCACAGGCATCCGAATCACGCTTCAGGGACTCTCTCAGGTATCCGGCCAGGTTGTGGACCAAAACGGCGCGCCCATCGGCGATGCGCGAGTCGTTCTACGGGACACGGCAATCGGGCAATCACAGGAAACCAGAACGGGGGCTGACGGGCAATTTGTATTCAACCAGGTCGCGGTAACACCCGAGTCATTAACCGCATTCTCGGGAACGCATGAAATCCTTGTCGAAAAAGAGAATTACACCACCGTTCGAAAACAAGTCGTTTTGCAAACGGGACAGTCACAACCGATCACGATCGTCCTCGAACAAGGGGGATTCATCCAGGGTCGCGTTCTTGATCCCAGCGGCAATCCGCTTGCTGGGGTGAATGTATCCACCCCATTGCCGCAGGGCGGCGAAGTCGCCGCCCTATCCGACTCTTCCGGCATGTATTTCCTCAATGGACTCCCCGAGGGCGCATACGATATTCATTTTCGCGTGGATTCCGATCCACCGTTGACAGGAGTTCTCTATCAGATGGCAGTCGGCAACACGGGCGCCGATATCACCCTCCAGACGGGGAAATGGGATTTGATGGGAACCGTATTCAACGCGCAATCGGGCGAACGAATATTTCAATACCTGCTGAGTGTCGAAGGCGCTCCGAAAAATCCTCGCGGACAGCATTTCGTTCTGAACCGCCCAATCAACACGCCGGATGGAACCTATCACCTGACGTTCACCGAGCCGGGAATTTACCGCATCCGCTTTATCGCACCCGGCTATCAGCCCCTGGAAGAAAAAGCCGATATCGATCTCAATACCATGCGGCTCCAATATATCAATCCCCAATTGCAGCCCACACAAACAACCGGAGGAATCCAGGGGATTTTCGCCCCACCCGAGGGAATCGTACTAGTGGGAATCAACGTTCCCGGTGTCAATTCGTTCCTTAGCCAGGGAAATTCCTTTCTTTTGGATGGAATTCCGGCTGGCAATCACGACTTGATTTTCCACGCGCGGGAACAATCGAGCGCCGCGATTTTTGAAATCGGTATTCTTCCCAACGTCGCTGTAACCGAAAACCAAACTACGGATATTGGACGTATCAGCCCGCAAAACCTGACCGTCCACAGCCGGGAATTTTAATCACACACAAGGATCGATACGATGAATCCAACCAACCGGTACGCCGAAGCGGGTGTGGATATTGAAGCGGGAGACCGGGTGAAGAAGCGAATTGCCCAGGCTATCGCCCAAACGCACTCCGAACGGGTTTTACATAAAGAGGGAGCCTTCGGCGCTCTTTTTTCCCTATCGGGATTTCCCATGAAAAAACCGGTACTGGTCTCCAGTGTCGACGGTGTGGGAACCAAGGTCAAAGTGGCGGTGGCAGCGGGGAAACATAAGGGGATCGGCCACGATCTGGTTAACCATTCCATCGACGATATTCTAACCTGCGGCGCGCAGCCTCTTTTTTTTCTGGATTATTTCGCCTGCGCCCGGCAAAACGACGACGTCGTGCTTCAGTTGATCGAAGGCATGAGCGAAGCCTGCAAGGCCGCCGGAATGTCTCTGGTAGGCGGAGAAACCGCTCAAATGCCGGATGTGTACGCTCCCGGCGAATACGATCTGGCCGCCTGCATTGTCGGCATCGTCGATGAAGAGCGGATCGTCGACGGCCGCACGATCGAACCGGGCGATGTTATGATCGGCCTTCCCTCCTCTGGCTTGCATACCAACGGGTATACGTTAGCTCGGAAGGTGCTTCTTGAAGAAAAAAAATACTCTCTACAGGATACCTTGCCCGGATTCCAACAATCGCTGGGAAACGTGTTGCTCGAACCGCATCGATCTTATCTCGGCCCTGTCAACCAGATCCGCGAACGAGTCGTCATCCGAGGCATCGCGCACATTACAGGAGGAGGGTTCGAAGGCAATATCAGCCGGATTCTCCCCGAAGGACGTTGCGCACGGGTATTTACCTCCAGTTGGACTCCGTTGCCGATTTTCCGGCTCATCCAAGAAGCGGGCAATATCTCCTATCAGGAAATGCACCGGGTGTTCAACATGGGAATCGGACTGGTTCTGATCGTTCGTCCCGAGGAGAGAAAAACCGTTATGGATGAAATCGCCGGCAGTTTAGCGATCGGCGATATCGTAGAAGGAAATGGCGTTCAACTGCTCGAAGAGAAATACACATACTCGTAATATTCCGAAGAAGTTATGGCATATGATATGTGCTCTAGTAAAGCGGCCAACAAAAAGTGTCGAGTAAAAAACAACGATCCGGCTTTTCGATTGCTTCACTTCGTTCGCAATGACACGAACGTATCGCAATGTCATTGCGAGCAAAGCGAAGCAATCTAATGATGATCCAATTCGCCAGTCGATCCATAGTATGCTATTTAACCCGACAATATTAAACGGTCAATCTACTAGATTCTTACCTTGTTGATTTAAAATACAAAAACCCCGTCCTCGCCAGAACGAGATTGTCATTTCTCTTTTTCCCCGATTTCACGATTTCACGATTTTCGAATTAGGCCAGCAAATCGATCCCACTGGATGAATGATGGGATTGGGTGTTCGTCCCACCGGCAGTACCATGGCTATTGATTTCCATAGAAGAAATCGCCGGTTGTGTCGAATAAGTCTCCTTGTTTCCGCCCGTATCCCGCATACCGACTTGAAATGCGAGTCCCATATTTTCCAGCGAGTTCGAGGAACTGGTTACTGCGCTCATGGTATCCATGATCGTCCTCTTACTCTCTGATTATGTTGATTTTCTCTATGCCTTTCAGTGAACCCGACATGGGCGAAGGGAAATACCCTTCGCCCATGTCATTGTCCCACCTCTCTAGCCGAGGAGTGCAAGAAAACCTTGACTTTGGAAATTCGCTTGTGCCAGAACCGATGTACCTGCCTGGAGGAGAACCTGGTTCCGTGTGTAATCAGAGGCTTCCTTGGCGATATCCGCATCCCGAATGCGCGATTCGGATGCCGTCAAATTCTCGGAAGCCACACTGAGGTTGGCGATAGTGGACTCGAGACGGTTGGTGGCCGCGCCGAGAATGGAGCGTGTTCGGTTCACCTGTCCCAATGCCTCGTCCACAATCTCAATCGCCCGATTGGCGCCGTCGAGCGTCGTTACGTTGATATCCGCCACGGTTCGTCCGCTGCCACGTCCGAAACCCAGATTATCGGCTTTCAGATCGCCCAGAGCGAACTGGATGTTCTGCCCCTTATTGGCTCCAATCTGGAAATTTAATCCCGAGTTATTGGTCGAAATCACCACGGTAACGCCGGAGTTGGTGATTCCACCATCATGGGTCACATCCAGTACCGAATCGAAATCGACCGTCATGAATTTGGCAGGGCCGTCGGTTTCTTCACCGGAGATGAACACCACGTCCTGCTGTCCGGCCGTGAAGCGGACTTTTTCGCCACCGTTCAACGAGCCTTCGTATATGTTGGCCGTGGTTTTGAGAACGTCTGTCCCGGGTGTCAGATCGTTTCCGACGCGGAACGTCACCTGTTGTTGTGGAACCCCGATCACAGTCGCTTCCGGACCATACAGGGTAATTACATCGCCGGCTTCCGCCCGGACAGACGCTCCACCATTGATACTAAAGGTGGCCTGTTCCGCATATCCTTCCTGCTTCAATACGGCGTCGTCGAGTAAGGTATAGTTATCTCTCGATATCCGGCTGGGATTCCCCTGAAACGTCAACGTGAAACTTGTATGGGAATTAGATCGCCCAATATCGTCGACCAATTGCAACGTTCCTCCTGCCGAATAAGTAAACATGGCGTCTTCAAAGCGGGTTTGTACGCCGTCATCGGTTCCTGTTGCTGTAGCATAGTAATCGCGAGTACGATAGTTCATCTCCATAATCAGACCGGAAATAGAACTGAATTTGAAGTCATTGAGAGTCGTGTCGTAAAGAGTTGCACTGGCAGCGGCAGCTTGCTGGAATGTGAATTTACCTTCGAAAGTGGTTCCGTCGGCATTAGTTCCATTCAGAATGATGATATCCCCATTCATGATGGAGGTGCCGCCCGTGTAGACGCCGCCCACGAAGGTGCCATTCAGAACCAGAGACTTCGTTCCGCCGACCGATCCATCGCCATACAAAGAAGCATCGCGGCCGACGATCGCGCCGTTTTGATCGCGAAAAACGATCGTGCTTTCGAGGATTCGCTGTTGAGCGTCCTGAACATCCTTGACACTGATTTCAAACTGACCTTGGGCGAACGTCGATCCCGTGATGGCTGTGATAGAGTTACCAATCTGTCCACCACCCGACAACCGGGAGGCGTCTCCGATAACGCCCGAGCGAGTAACACCCGCAGAACGAGTTACCACATCCGAACTTCGAGTGAGTGTAATGGAGAGATCGGCCTGATTG
>CAZFOX010000004.1:19022-23337 GCA_964520565.1 uncultured bacterium
GCCTTTATTATCGCCTGTGCCTGCGCTGATTGTGGTGCGATAAGCGGTGGGCACACTGTTTGTTGTGGTTACGCCAAACAGAGCCTTTTCTGCACCATCGATCGCCTTTTGAATCTCCTGGCCTAATTTCGTTAGAGTGGCGGTATTATCGCCCACACTAAACGTTCCATTAAATCGGGTCACGCCATCCGCCAGAACACCTGCAAAAACGAACGTATCCTTGCCGATAATGCTGACGCCGTTAAAATAATTATTTCGAAGTTCACCCGCTCCACCCAACGCCGCGACAAAATTCAGTTCGTCTGAAAAATACGCCATGCTAACGGCAATGTCTGTCTGAATCTTAATACCGGTGTTCATCGTCTGCGTATTACCGGCACCGTCTCCCGCTACGATCATGGCAGTCCCCGCCTGGATCTGACGGATATTCAGGAACGCGGTTCCGTTGCTAAGCGTACTGGCCACCGGGGAACTATCGATACTCACACCGTAATTCTGTTGGCCTTTCTTTAAACCGGATTGAATGGAAAAGTCGCCGTTCAACAGGTAGTTGGAGGCGAACTGGGTTGTACTGGCGATTCGAGTGATTTCGTCAATACTCTGGAATACTTCGTCCTGAATGGCGTTTCGGGCGGGGATGTCGTTCACGCCCGTATTCGCTGCTTGCAGGGCTAATTCGCGAATGCGGTTCAGGCGCGCCGTGGTTTCGTCCAGAGCTGCTTCCGCGACGCTGATGGCATTGATTCCATCCTGCGCGTTGCTCACGGCCACATTCAAACCCTGCACCTGAGTTCGCAAACGGTTGGCCACCGAAAGTCCGGCGGCATCGTCGCCCGCCCGGTTGATCCGCAAACCGGATGACAGTCGTGCGATAGAACGAGATAAGCTATTGCCCGTATCGTTAATGTTTCTCTGAGCGGTTATCGATGAAATATTCGTATTAATTCGAGTGACCATTGGTCTGATTCCTCCTTGAGAGATCGTTTTTCAGCGTTCTGCCCGATACCGAAAAATGGCAGAAATGTCCGTGCCCGACCCGGGAATCATCCGACCCTTTCTCTCCACGACCGCATGGGGGGAGAATCGGTCGATACGATTCTACTGGATAAATGTCGAACGGCGCTTGTGACTGTTGACGAACGATGAATCAGAAGGTTGTTGATGGTGGGAATTCCGCCGCGAACAAGGTTTCCGAGGCCTTTTGTGCAGACGGGTTCAGTAGTATCAACCCCTTCCAGCTAACGAGAACTATTTACCTCCTTCATTTCCCTCGAGGGTATTTTTCCCCTCAAGGCAGAGTCATCTTGGCCGATAATATAGAAAAGCAAAATGAACTTTCAGAATTGAATTTACAGCGTATAATATCGCCGGGTTAAATTACTCAACTTCCCGTTCTTTTTCCGAGGCCTTTTGTGCAGACGGGTTCAGTAGTTTAACCCTTTTTTTTTGTCTGCCGCCTCTCGCAAGCCCCCCCCTGCTTGATCTCTTTTTCTTTTTTCCCCCGCTTTATTCTGTCTCGACTCGGCTTTTGTTTAGGTATCTTTCACCGTAATCGTCATTATTATCGGTAGCTTAATCGAAAACTTGAGAGGAATTTTTGACTTTTTTACCGTTCCATGTTCTTCTTTTGTGATCCTGCAATAAATAATTACACAATTACCATTCTCTTCATTCATTTTTAATTCAACCGAATCCAAATTCTTCAACGGTTTGCATATACTGGTGGATATGATAAACTCGGCGCATTCATTCTTTGTTGAAAAAAGGGGAATACAATGCAACTAGGGCCTCTTTTCTGCCTGATCGTGGGAATTGCGTTCATAATTTTCTTGATGCTCGTTCTTCGTTTCCACGCTTTCCTGGCCCTCATTTCCGCCGCGATCGTCATTGCCTTTCTATCCGACCGGATTCCCGTTGCGGAAGCCCTTCCGCTGGTTGCCCAACAATTTGGAAATATGATGGGCGGGATCGGTATTCTTCTCGCCATGGCTGCCATCATTGGTAAATGTCTCATGGATAGCGGCGCCGCCGAAAGGATCGTCCGGGCGTTCACCCGCGTCTTTGGCCAGGGACGCGAACATTATTCGCTGCTCTCCAGCGGTTTTATTCTTTCGATCCCTGTTTTTTTCGACACTGTTTTCTACCTGCTGGCCCCCCTGGCTCGCGCCGTATACGCCCGCCGCAAGCAATGTTACGTATTAATTATTTGCGCCACTGCCGCCGGCGGCGCATTAACTCACGCCTTGGTTCCTCCGACTCCCGGCCCGATTATAGTCGCCGAGCAGTTAGACGCCATCACGAAAACTTTGCCCGACCCCATCCGGGTTTCCCTTCTCCTGACGATTGGAGTCGGGATCCTGGTCTCGATCATTCCCGCTATTATCGGGGGTGTTTTCTACGCATCCTGGATCGACAAGCGCATATCCGTCATTCCCAAAGACGCCTTGGGCGTATCTCAAGCGGAATTGGAGATTATTTCTCAAAAACCAGATGGCGAATTACCCAACCTGGGTTTTTCGTTGCTCCCCTTTGTATTGCCGGTCATCCTATTGGCGGGTGCATCCATCCTGAAATCCTGCCTTCCTGAAATCGATCCGGCCAATCCCGTTTACACAATTCCCCACGAAAAACTCCTCCGCAATTCCATCGAAATCATAGGCGATAAAAACCTGGTTTTCTTTCTGGGAGCCCTGATCGGTATCGTTTTACTGGTCTCTCAAAAACGCACTAACTTTAAGGGAACCCTGGAACGGCTCGAACCGGCTATCGCCAGTGGTGCGGTGATTGCGTTCATTACCTGTGCGGGCGGATCGTTCGGCAAAGTTCTGGCTGCCGCCGGTGTCGGCGATGTCATTGCAGGCGCGGCGCGGGATTGGAATCTATCCCTGCTGGTATTGGCTTTCATCACTTCGAGCCTAATCCGGATCGCCCAGGGTTCCGCTACAGTAGCCATGATCACCACGGCTGGAATCATTGCACCCACGTTAACCGCCGTGCAGTTACCCTATCACCCGGTCTACTTAGTCTCGGCCATCGGCTTCGGCGCATCTGGCTATTCCTGGATGAACGACAGTGGCTTTTGGATATTCAGCCAGTTGACCGGGCTCTCCGAGACGCAAACCCTGAAAACCTGGACGGCCATGCTGACGCTCATGGCAGTGACCGGTTTTGTATGGGTGATGTTCCTGACTCGACTCTTACCCTTGGTTTGATTGTCTATTCCTACAGAATTGTTACGGGATATCGATTCGATTTCCCCTGACTTTTGCTCCTGTTTTCCTTATGATGAATCACATCGAATCATTGAAGGAGAACGATCATGCGAACGACTATGGTTTTGGTTTCTTTTCTATGCTTAATCCTATCCATTCACCCAATTGTTTCTCATTCCAAATCTCAGGCGCTTTTCCCCGAAGTAAGCGATCTGCCTTCCAATCCCGATCTGCCCGATCCGTTCGTCATGATGGATGGGACACCGGTGGAAACGCCAGAGCAGTGGTTTCAACAGCGCCGCCCCGAACTCAAGCGGCTGTTTCAATACTATATGTACGGATTTATGCCGGAACCGCCTAAAATCCGTTGCACCATCACGAAAACCGAAGCCAACGCGCTGGGTGGAAAAGCGATCCTGAAGGAAGTGGAAATTGGATTTCCCGAATTGCCCGCCAATGCGCCCAAAATTCATTTAGCCCTGTTCATCCCCAATAAGAAACAAGGTCCTTTCCCTGTATTTTTGGGTATCAACAGTCATGGCAATCAAACCGTGGCCGATGAACCTGCCATCACGTTCAACGCAGACGTTCTTCTGAGCGACCGGGACAAGCAGGGGGGTGTCAACGAACGCGGATCGCTCAAGGATTTCTGGTGCGTCGAACAAAAAATCGATCGCGGTTATGCCTTCGCCGTTTTCTACCAAGGCGATATCGATCCCGACCAAAACGATTTCAGCGATGGAATCCACCCCTTCTATCCCAACCTGCCTTATCCGAAAGACGCCCAATGGGGAACGATTTCCGCCTGGGCGTGGGGGTTGCATCGCTGTATCGATTACCTAGTAACCGACGAGTCCATCGACGATAGCCGCATCTGCCTGATCGGCCACTCGCGGCGCGGGAAAACCGTTTTATTCGCAACGGCGATGGACGAACGCGTCGCCCTGGTGGTTCCCCATCAATCCGGAACCGGCGGGTGCGCTCTCAGCCGGAACAACGACCAGGAAACGGTCGAACGCATCAACAACGTTTTCCCTCATTGGTTCAACGGCAATTTCAAAAAATTTAATATAGTCGCGTTTCGAGCTTGATGCTTTGGCTTC
>CAZFOX010000005.1:0-5845 GCA_964520565.1 uncultured bacterium
TTGGCATTCCAGATTCACTTTGATATCCAACTGGGCGAGGGGTTTGGTGCGTTTGTTGATGGTGGGATCCCAGTTTTTCATTTGAACGCCGCTTTTCCCCGCCACTTGTTCGATTTCGGCGATCAATTTCAAAATCTCCTCTTCGCCAATAAATTCGCCGGTTTCATTGCCCAATTTTTTCCGCAACAGCAGATTGGCGTTTTTTTGCGATTCCACGTTTTTGATCTTGGCGAACAAATCTTCGAATCGTTCGGCGGTGGCTTCGGATACGGAAGTATCGGCGACCTGGCTGGAAACGAATTTCCATCCCAGTATCAAAGCGCCAAGCAAGATCGCGGCCCCCGTAATCAGGAGCAGCCGTTTTTCTCGTTCGGAAAAAGTCATGATCGTTCGTTCCTTCGTTGTTCCTGGTTCCCGGCGTTACCGGGACGGTTTCATTTTGCCTTTCATGTAAATGGTGAAGCCTTCTTTTTCGACCACGGATCGCTCGAGAACCAGGTCGCGGAAGTAGGGGCTTTCGTTCAATTTTTTCTGCAGGTCGACGGCCTGCTGATTGTTCCCGCCGGTGAAAGATAGTTCGATACCGGTCTGGGCGTCGATGCCGAAGTTTTTCACCAGAATTCCTTCGGGCAATGTTTCTGCCAGGAAGAGGAACATATCGCCATAATTCACGTAACTACGGGTCAGTTGCCGCAGGGCGATTTCTTCTCGCTGAAGGCGGTTGGCCAGTTGGATCAACTCTTCCCCGCGATCGATCCGTGCGGTTACGGCGTGGTTGAACCAGACGGTTTTCCCGATCCACAGCGCTAAAAAGAGAACCAGCAGCCCGCCGCCAATGGATAGGAATTTCCGGGAAGGAAGGGCGGCTTCGGGAATGAAACTGCGCCAGTCGACCGGTTCCTCCTCGATCTCCAGCAGGTTGGGGCCTGCAATGCCGAGGTGCATTTGGCAGAAAGCAATACATAAAAGGGACAGGTGTTCGGCCCGGATGGAATCGGGGAAGAGAGAGAAGGAAGACCGGACATCATTTACTGTCAGTCGAGACAGGATCAAGCCATTCCCGTCGGCCACCATTTGCAGGCGTTCCATTTTCCAATCTTCTAGCCCGCAGCAGATCATCGATTTGGGGCCGCTGGGCGTGGAGCGATCGGCGGCATAGTAGAGGGTGCGCTCGATCTCCATCGCAAGGGCGTATTCTTCCGCCTCGATGCCTGCCAGCTCGTCGTTCGGCCGCGATGGACGTTTTAAAGGAACCGACCGCGTCAGATAAATGGCCGTTCGATCGGCGATCGTTATCGTGGCACGGTCGCCCTCCCGTGAAACCACGAGGGCCGGTTCCTGCAAACGGCCGGGATCGGTGGCCAGCAGGTATTCGTAGTACCCCCAGAAATCCGGAGACAACTGAGTAGGTTGAAGCAGATCGTCCGGCCATTCATTGAGCAGGCTATCGATATAGTCTCGGCGGGATGCGATCCATAATAGTTTCCGGGAAGCCTGCTCGCCGTGATGAGAGGAGAGCAGCATATCCCAGGCGATATCATGGAGGGGAACCTGAAGCGCTTCCGATACTTCGAATCCCACCAGATCGCCGAGAGTCTCCTCTTCCACCGGCGGAGTATCGAGAAAACGCGTGGTCAGCCGGTGGCTGGGTGTAATGACGATAACATTACGGTGCGTTATCCATCCCCGTTTTAGTTGAGCGTGTATGGCTTTCAGGGCGGATTTTAGGACGCCGGATTCTGGTTCGCTCCGGTTTTCGTCCGATTCCAGATCGCCCAGCGGTTCGAGACCCGCCCCCAAAACGCGCAGCGACTCGTTTTCTTTCCGGGATTCCAGCCAGAGAAGGCCCTCTGGAATACGTTGCAACAATACGAGATGCATCGTGCGGCTTTTTGGTTTCATCGCAGCACTTTCCAATATCGGATTTCCGGTGGATCGACGCCGCGATCCACGACGGCATAAATTTCTTTATAGGCTTTGCTTCGTTCCAGATATCCGGCGGAATGGGCGGAAAAAACCGCCGACCGGGTACAGACGGACTGGACGAGCTGTTGAAACTGGCTGTCTGTGATTCCTTCGATATCCAATATATCGCCCAGGCTGTCGAAATATCCATCGCCCGACTGGCGCCGCTCCATGATTTGTTCCACCAGTTTTTCATTCTCGTCGCCGAGGAATATCTGCAGCGTTTCCCGGGATACCGTATTCAGGTTGAGTTTTCCCGGCAACTGTTCGTCGTCGCTCACCGTCATTTTATCGATCACATTTTTGAGTTTTTCCCGGCTGATGGAAATGCTGGTCGTGCTTCCCTGGTTGTTATTATTGCGATTGTTATTATTGGAATTTCCACTTACGGTCTTGTTGAGCAATTCGCCCACCGATTGGAATTGTTCCCGGTCGCGCACCGAAACGATGGCGTCGATTTCTTCCTGGCTCAATTCGTTTCCAAAATGATCCTGCAGGGTTTCCTTGCTGGCCGTATTGATATTAATGCGTTTTTCCCCGGAGCCGTCCACATTTTTTTCGTATGAATACGCTGTGATATGTGGATACCAGCCGCGGTTCAACTGCCCGTCGCCGTTGTCGATGGGATACGATTTGTCTCCATCGTTCTCGTTGAGATCGAGAACGCCGTTGCAGTTGATATCTTCGCCGTACAGGATATCCAGCGTCATCCCCTTCACAATTAACAGTTCCTCGATGGAGTCGTAAACGTCGTTTTTGGCCTCGTACGGTTCCGGCAGGGTTTGATAGTATTCGCTCTCCGCGCCGTACGTTCCGGGATCGTCGTCCGAATCGCGCCAGTCGATCACGGCGTCCACCGCTTCCTCTGTCGCCCCCGGCAAACGCAACAGAATCTCCCGGCTGGCGGTATTGATATTGATTTTACTGCATTCATCCACCGCACCGAATTCGATGCTGTTGGTTTCCTCGTCGCCGGCGCGGGTTACTCGGTACATTCCTTCTCCCAGTATAACGTATCCGAAGGCCTTTTGGTTCACCGACCAGGTTTCCTGAAGGTGGTCGGCGGTGGTCTGCTCGCTGTCGAGAACCAGTTCGGCGATGACTCGATACACACCGGCTTCCGCCAGATAGCGCGCCTGCGCGCTTTCGTTGATGTTGCGGTTCACTTTCAGCGACAGAGTGGACTGGCGGTAAAACAACATGGCGATCGTGCCGATGACCGCGACCAGCCATAACACGACAATCAAGGCCATTCCCCGCTGCGGCCGTTTACCGTCCACCCTGCGATTCTCCTTCCCCGCTCGCGTTTCCCCCGCCGCCCGTTTCGCTGGAAGAACTCTCCGATTCGCGGTAACAGGCCAGCCAGACCGTGGTGGAGAACGTTTTGAGCGTTTCCGGTTTGGGAACCTCCAGGGGCTGGGACGCTTCGAACAAGCCCAGGCTGATATTGACCGCTATGGGAATTTCGCTGGAGGAATCCCATTCCGGCCACCAGGCCGTTCCGTCGTAAAATTGAAAATCCAGCGAGAAGACTCGAGGCCCGAGAAGGGCGAGTTCGCCACCGCTGAACGGATCCGTATCGGGAGTGTAGTCCATACGGCGTAGCAGCCATCGTTCCGGCGTGCTTTCGTCCACATCAATGTAATACTGAATTTCGGCCAGGTCGCTCGAACCGCCGCCGGTATTGACCGGTTTGTTGATCGCGCTGATGAAGGTCAGGCTGTCCGCCGCCAGATCGCCGTTGATCTGATCGTACCCTACAAAGCGGGTAATGTCCGTATGGGGAGATAAGAACGCCGCTTCGAGATCGGCGCGCATACGGTCTAATATCAAGCGGGCGGTTTCCGCCAGGTTGGTTTTACTGCCCAGTTCCTTGTATGCTTTCAGGACGATGGAAAGAGACACAAACGCGCTTCCCAGGATCATGGCGGTCAGCATGGATGCCAGGAGAAGTTCAACCAGAGTAAACGCGCGGTTCTTTCGGTCGGTCATGGTTTGCTTATTGCTCCGATGTCAGGCGGAGGTTTCTCCCGTCTGTTCGGGCGCTTTAAAATAATGATACGTCGTGTGTTTCATCGATCGTTCCCGGCTGCCGCGCCGCCATTGCACCATCATCTCCACCTGATATAAATCGGTCACGTCGGTATAAAAATAATTCACCATCCAGGTGAATCCGGGATGGCCGGTGAATTCGCCCTGGTTGGTTTCGTAGGGAGAGAGCTGATTGGTACGTACGTAAGTGTGCAGCTCCTCCATCATGGCGGCGGCCAACGAGTAATCTTCCGAGAGTTTCCCCATCAGAATGGCGGTGGAAAACGTGGTCAGAATGCTGGATACGGCGATGCCCAGAATGGTCATCGCCATCAGCGCCTCTACCAGGGAAAATGAGGCGTTTCCCGAAGATCGTTTATTCTTCATAAAAACTCTGTACGGCATGGTTCCACACCATTACCTGACCCGTCAGCCCCACGACGCCGACGGTATACGTGTTTTCATACGAATCGGCCAGATAGACAAACGTATCCGATGTGGTTCCGTCGGATTGAAATGAAACAATGTTTTCCTCCTGCGTGCCGGAAAGCGTCTGTTTGACAATCCCGGCAATCAGGATATCGGTTTGGTATTTCCGGGGATATTTCACCGGCAGAATCACCGGCTCAAATATGCCTGGCATGTTAATGGGATCGGTCTCGATCGCGATCGAGATTTCACCGGTATCCGGATTGAATTCCACCTGAGTGGTTGCGCTGTGTTCCACGGCCAGGCTGCGTGTGTAGCGCAGGATCGTTGAGAGCGACTGCGCGGCGTTTTTCAGCGTTGTGCTTTCCAGGAACGGCTTGAAATTGGGCGTAATGGTTCCCAGCGCAATCGCCATGATGGTGATCACTAGAATCATTTCCACCAGGGTGAAACCCGGGCTGGCATGGATTCGACCGGGAGGGTGCGTCGTTCCCGATCGGGGCTGGTTCCGTTTATTCATGATGGACGACCGCAATCGATTCGCGTTGGCCGGTTCTCCTTGTTGCCGGAACGGGTATAAACGCATAAATTTCCAAGAACCGCTCTAGTTAATCATCTTTCCGATGTTGAGAATCGGAAGCAGAAACGCAAACAAAACGCCTCCGACGCCGATCGCCATGAGAATAATGACCATCGGTTCGAACAGCGTGATGAATCGCTTGATGGCGTGTTGCACTTCCTGATCGTAGGTTTCCGCCACCTGATTGAGCATCTCGTCCAGCGAACCCGACTCCTCGCCGACGGCGATGAGGTTCGTCACCATCGGAGGGAAGAATCCGGTCTCCTTGAGAGGGGCGGCGAGGCCTTCGCCCTTTTTCACTTTTTCGCTGACCTCCCGCAGGCTGCGCGAGAGAATGGCGCTGGATGTCGTATCCACCATCAGATTGAGCGACTGAAGCACTGGGATTCCACTCTTTACGAGCGTTCCCATCGTGCGGGCGAAGCGGGCGATCTGCGCCTTGATCAGCATGGGGCCGATCAGGGGAATTCGTTCGATGAACGCGTCCAGTTTTTCCTTGCCTGCCGGGGAGTTCTTCAGGCGGCGCAGTCCGTAACCCAGGCCGATCAGAAGCAGAACGATCAGCCATGCGTATCGCAAAACCAGGTCGCTGGATTTAATCAAAACCTGCGTCAAAAAAGGCAATTTATCGCTGAAATCGGCGAAGACGGCGCTCAGGCGAGGGATCACGAAAGCGATCAATACCACGATCGAACCGATGCCGACGAACACGACCAATACCGGATAGGCCAACGCGGTCAGAATATTGGATCGCAGGGCGTTTTCCGCTTCCATAAAACCCGCCAATTGCCGGAGAACCACTTCGAGAACGCCGCCCGATTCGCCCACCCGGATCATGCT
>CAZFOX010000005.1:5855-9440 GCA_964520565.1 uncultured bacterium
TAGAGACGGGAAAAATGGCGGGGGTATTTTTCGAGCGCCTGCGACAGGCTGGCTCCCTCGTGGATGTCTTCCCGCACGGCGTGAATGATCTGCGACATGGCCGTGTTTTCTGATTGTTCTTCCAGAATGGCCAGGGCTTGCGACATCACGATGCCCGCTTTCAACAAAGCGGCCAACTGGCTGGTGAAAACCAGCACATCGCGCGACTTGATCCGTCCCCGGCTTTTAACGGCTTCCCCCGATTTCGCCGTTGCCGTGGAAGGGGCGTCTTGGTTTTCTTCAACGCCCAGGGGACGCAATCCCCGTTCCTTGATCTGTGCCACCGCTTCCTGGCGCGTTCCCGCCGTCAGAACTCCCGATGCGGTCTGACCGGTGGCCGTCAGTGCGCGGTACGTAAAATTTGGCATGGGCGCAATATTCCTTCCAATTTCGCCAGAGCGCTTTTCATGGATTCGACTCAGAAGAGAACGTACGGATTATGCAGGAGGTTCGAAGGAGGACGGAATTACGAGTCCTCTCCGGTAATTTCGTCTTCCTGGGTGACGCGCACCACTTCTTCCACCGTCGTCGTTCCATCCAAAACCTTTTGCCATCCATATTCACGCAGGTTTTTAATGCCCGCCAATTGATGGACCTGATTGGCGGACGGGCGGGTCAGGATCAGATCGCGAATCGGATCGGTTATCGTCAACAATTCAAAGATTCCGCTACGTCCCTTGTACCCCTGGTTGTGACAGTATTCGCACCCGGCTCCTCGGTATACCAACGCTCCCTCGGGCAGTCTGTAACCGGACATGCGAAGCATTTCCACATCGGGTTCATAGGGTTCCTTGCATTTCGGGCAGTTGATGCGAACCAGCCGTTGAGCCAGAACGCAAGTCAACGAGGAGGAGATCAGATAGGGATCGACTCCCATGTCCAGAAGGCGGGTGATGGCGCCCGAGGCGTTGTTGGTGTGCAGCGTGCTGAACACCAGGTGGCCGGTCAACGCCGAGCGGATGGCGATTTCCGCCGTTTCAAAATCGCGGATTTCACCCACCATGATAATATCGGGGTCCTGCCGTACGATCGCCCGCAGACCGTTGGCGAACGTCAATCCCCGTTTGGGATTCACCTGCATCTGGTTGATCCCTTCAATGTTGTATTCCACGGGATCTTCAATCGTTACGATTTTGACGGTGGGCTTTTTGATTACATTCAATGCGGCATACAACGTCGTCGTTTTGCCCGATCCGGTCGGCCCGGTGACCAGGATGATACCGTACGTACGATGCAACGCGCGGGTAAAAGCCGACTGAATATCCGGATAGAAACCCAGGTCGCTGATTTCCATTAACACATTGGTTTTATCCAGGATACGCATGACCACACTTTCGCCGTGCACCGTCGGAATGGTCGAGACGCGGAAATCCATCTCCCGGTCAGCCAAGCGAAGCCGAATATGTCCGTCCTGAGGTGTATAACGTTCGGCGATGTCCATTTCGGACATAATTTTAATGCGGGAAATCACCGCCGGTTGCAGGTGTTTCGGGGGAGGCGGAATCTCACGCAGCATACCGTCGATGCGGTAACGGATTTTCAACTCGTTTTCGAAGGGTTCGATGTGAATATCGCTGGCGTTTTCCTGCACGGCCTGAAAGATAATCAGGTTCACCAGGTTCACCACGGTTGGTTCGCGCGCCAGTTCGCGAAGATCGGAGATATCATCCGATGAAGCGATGATCTTTTCATCTTCGCTGGTGCTAAGGTTGGCGATCATCTTTTCGATGCTGGCGCCGAAATACCGTTCAATGTTTTCCAGAAGGTCTTTACGGCGCGTCAGCACTACTTCGATTTCGCAGCCAGTCAGCATACGCAGGTCGTCGAACACCTGCAGGTCGCTGGGATCGACAGCCGCCACGGTGAGCGATCCGTTATCTTTATTTAAGGGAAGAATGCAATGCCGCAGGGCAAATTCCGCCGGTACCAGATTGACAACGCTGGGTGGGATTTTGGCTGGCATCTCCACCCATCGCACTCCCGTTGCCTTGCTTTTTATATCCAGCAGCCGGTTCTCGTCGATAAGGTGATGGCGCAACAGGATATCTTCCAGGCTGTCGCTCGTTTCCTGTTGCTCCAGCCGCACTTTCTGTAACTTCTCGTCGGAAAGCGCTTTGGAGTCGGTTAAAGCGTTTAATAAATCAATATCGGTCATGATAGTCCAAATCTATAATAAACAGTTACTTTTGTTCCCAGTCTTGGATATAAGGTAGCATACGACCCTGGGGATTTCAGATCGATTCATAAAATTAACGATAATTTTGAAACATAACAAAAGAGTATCTCTACCTATATATAACGGATTGAAAGGGCTTTTTGCTAAAAAAAACTATTCTTTTTTATCTTCTTTGATGTTGGTCGAACCTTTTTCGATTTGGGTTCGCTTTTTCATGCTCCAAGTTGACATGGAAAATAGAGGTTGTACACTTAGATTCATCAAAATAAAGGCTTTACGAGGTAAATAATGCCTATATTTGAGTATAATTGTAATCATTGTAAACAAAATTTTGAATCGCTGGTTTTCTCCAAAGAAGAAACCGTTTATTGTCCCCATTGCGGCAGCCAGTCGATCGATAAGCAACTCTCGACGTTTGGTGTCAGTATGGGGAATTCTACACCTTGTTGTGCGGGTGGCGCATGCGGATTGCCTCAACCTCCTGCGGGATGCGGGGAGGGCGGTTGCCCTGGTTGTCTGCATGGGTAGGCCAAAATGGCATAGTCTCAACGGCTAATTTTCGTTCATTCTCCCGTCTGCGCGAATTGACGGTTTCTGCAATTCCTTCTTTAATGAAACGTTTATAACGTCAATGAAACGTTTACAACGTTCTGATTGCAGCCAACAATAGATTCTTTCAAGGCGATAGATTTTTTCAAGGCGATTCTTCCTGTCTATCTCTCAGGACACGTTTTGAGCCTTAAAAGAATTGAGGAAAACCAGAATTAAAATATCTTTGGCAAGAAATTTATGGATACAGAGAAGGGGACAGACGCATGTCGGCTTCCAAAATCGATCATAAAGAATTACAGCGCCGCTTAAAAGAAGACGAACTCGCGCACTTTTTCCAGGAAATGCGCGATAACCTCAATCGCATTTATCAGTCATACGGACGTCAGGTGACGCTGGCGATCGGGCTGGTCGCCGTGATCGCGATTGCGATCTATTTCTGGAGTGTCAAATCGGACAGCGATTTTCTTGCCTCTCAGCAATATTATTCCAACGCTGTGGCATTCATCCAGAAGGATCAGTATCCCGAGGCGTTGAACGAACTGAATTCATTACTCAAAGATTACTCCGGCTCTCAAGTGGCGATGATGGCTCGCGTACTGCGCGGCGATTGTTTTGCCAAGAACGGCGATTACGAAATGGCTTTGAGCGATTATAAAGCGGCGTTGTCGCAATTATCAGCCGTGGATTCGCTGGTCGTGCGCTTTGCCGTGATTCAGACGTTACGCAGCCTCGAACGAACCGATGAAGCCCTGGCCGAGCTGGACGCTCTCGAAAAACTGGTTCAGTCTCCCATCACGAAAGAACAGATTACTTATCTG
>CAZFOX010000005.1:9450-19506 GCA_964520565.1 uncultured bacterium
TGCGGGGATGTTGCCTCGAAGACAAAAACGAGGTCGATAAGGCGTTGGAAGCGTTCAAATCCATTCCTCCCAAATCGAATTGGTATTCCCTGGCGGTAGAAAAAATCGCCTGGTTGGAGGCAAAACCGGCGGAAGCGATCAACGCCAAATAGAGCGATTTCCGGCCAGAAAGTTTTCTTCCCATTCAAAGCCAAAAGACGGGCAGCCCGTCTCGAGCCGGTTCCATGACTCCGCACTCCTTTTCTCTTTTATCGTTCGAGGAGCGCGCCTTCCCGGAAGCGGTCATTGCGGAAAAGCGTGCTTTACGGCGATGCATGCGCCAGAAGCGGACTGGTCTGGATATCCGCGCCGCACGATTAAAAAACCGGCGAATCCAGGAACAAATTCTCTCTCTCAAAGAACTGAACCGGGCGAATTGCATCGCTCTTTATGCGTCCATGCCCGATGAAATCCCCACGGACGATCTGGCTAAGTCTCTCCTTCAATCCGGAAAAATCCTGGCGTATCCCCGCGTCGAGGGGCGGGAATTGCAATTTTACCGGGTGTCTTCGCTGGAGGACGATCTGACCTGCCGGGGTTCATTTGGTATCCGAGAACCCGATCCGGCGCACTCCAAACACGTTCCTATCGAGTCAATCGATCTCTTTATCGTGCCCGGCCTGGCTTTCGATCCGTTTGGAAACCGGATCGGATTCGGCGCGGGTTATTACGACCGGGTTTTAAACCAGAAACGACCGGATGCCCGATCGGTGGCTGTGGCTTTTGAATTCCAGGTGGTTCATGCTATCCGCCCGGCGGAACACGATCGCCCGGTGGATTGGATTGTCACCGAGGATTGTCTTTATCAAGCGGCCTTTTCCACGATCCAGTGTCCCGGCGAAGACGCTACGCGCGCCTGGGCGCGGCGTTTGTTGCAGAATGGGCTCGGCTCGGATTCCACACTGGCCCTGCACGCCGATCTGGGGGTTGGGAAAACCGTCTTCGTTCAAGGACTGGCGGACGCATTGGAGGGGGAGAAAGAAATAATCAGCCCGACTTTTATCTATTGCCGGGAGTATCCTGGCCGGATTCCACTCATTCATGTGGATGCATATCGCCTGGATGGAGTCTCGGAAGCCGACGAACCGTTCTGGGATGAAATCCTGGATCGCGAAGGGCTGCGTGTTGTCGAATGGGCGGAGCGATTGGGGGAACGTCTGCCGAAGTCGGCCATTCATATTTTTGGTCAAATCCGGGAAAATAACGTCCGGGAATGGACATTATTTACTTCCCTGCGAGATCAACTTCGTCTTCACGGCGAATCGGGATGGAAATGATGCAATGGTATTATTAGCCATCGATACATCCACCGCTATCGGTTCCGTCGCTCTGCGGAGCGAATCGGGCATTATAGGTCTTATGACTGTGAGTGTCGACCTGACACACAGCGAAGGTCTGATGCCTGCGGTGGACGATCTTCTCAGGCGTACCGGTCAGAGTGTGGATGACATCTCTGCGCTGGCCTGCGTCACCGGCCCCGGTTCTTATACCGGATTGCGCGTGGGAATCGCCGCCGCACAGGGTTTGGCGCTGGCAAAGAATCTATCCTGCGTGGGAATATCATCCTTCGAGGTGCTGGCCTGGATGTTGCCCTACACCCGTTATCTTTTTTGCCCACTGCTTTCCGCCCGGAAGGGATGGCTCTATGCCCGGCTCTATCGGTGGATGGAAGAAAAACCCCAGCCGGTTTCGGATGAACTCTACATCGAGCCGGACGAATTGATTCGGTTTATCCAAGAACCCACGATTTTCTTTGGCCCGGGGCTGGCACCCTGTGGGGAAATCCTTAGAGAGACGCTTCAGGATCAATTCATTCGCGTGCCGGACGTATGCAATCTTCCCCGCGCCGATATCCTTGCCGAACTGGCAGCCCGCGAACTCTCGGACGGACGGGGTGTTCCTCCAGAGCGACTGTTGCCCTGTTACCTGGGGCCGTCTCAGGCGGAAATCAATTGGAAGAACCGCCGAACAGAAATCGCGCCGATCCAATGAGCCCGATCCTTCGCCCATTTTGCCAAGACGATTTGGATGCCGTGCTAGCCATCGAACGCCAGTCTTATAGCAATCCGTGGACTCCGGCCATGTTTCTTGCAGAACTGCATGATAAAGGATACAACTTTGGCCGGGTGGCGGCCGAGGCGGAAACCAACGATGTGTTGGGGTATTGTTTTTTCTGGATTGTGAGCGGCGATGAAGTACAAATCAGCAATATTGCCGTTCATCCAAACTATCGCCACCAGGGAATCGCCCAGCGTCTCATCGAGGAAGCCGTCCGGCTGGGTTGCGAACGAGGCGCAAGTAGTGTTTGTCTCGAAGTGCGCGAATCCAATACAACCGCAAGGTCGTTTTATGCGAAACTGGGATTCATCGAGGTCGGCAGGCGCCCACGCTATTACACCAATCCGGTGGAAGATGCTTTGATTTTGCGGATGAAATGCCGTTAATTTTTTATGCGATGCCCCTATTGAGTCTCTACGGGCATCGGGGTAAACCCAGGTAATGCAACAGCAAATGGCCGACGACCACTTCCAGGCGTGAATCCTCTGTCAACGAAACGCGGATCGTGTCGCCGATCCCCATCTGTAACAGCGCTCCCAGTCCCGCCCACGAATTGACAACCGCCGCTCGCCCGCAACCCGCTTCGGTGACTCCCAAATGAAGGGGGTAATCGTTCATTCCGGCGAAAATCCGATAGGCGTCGATCACCCAGCGGGCGTCGTTGGCTTTCAGGGAAACGACCAGATTGGATACGCCTTCCTCTTCCATCAATCGGGTGGAATTCGCGGCGCTGATGGCCAGTGCCTCTGCCGAATGGTCGCCGTATCGATCCAAAAGGTCTTTATCCAAAGAACCGGCATTGACCCCCACGCGGATGGGAGTTCCTCGTGCCACGGCCTCGCGGGCGATCTTTTTCAACAGTTTGGGATCGCGGATATTGCCGGGATTGATGCGCAATTTGTCGGTTCCCGCCTCCAGAGCCGCCAGCGCCATTGGGGGGCGGAAATGAATGTCGGAGACTAGTGGAACCGGCGAATCGCGAACGATGCGCTCGAACGTCCCGGCGGAATCTTCGTCGGGAACGCTGACCCGATTGACGTCGCTGTGAAACGGCGCCAATTCGCAGGCATCCTCCCAGCATTGGAGCTCCTTGAGGATGTTTTGTTCCCGGTCGGGAAGATCCTCGGGCATGATGCGGATGGAGGCTTCGATCTCGCGCATGACGGCGTCGTAATCGGTGGTGGGAACTTTCACCATCGTCTGAACGGGGATGGGAGCGCCGCCGCCGATAGGCAGATTCCGAACGCGAACCTGCCGGGTCTTGCGCCGTTCGCAGACGATTTTTTCGATGGAAAATGGAACCGGAGCGGTCATGATCGGTTCGTCTCGATCGCTTTCTTGATTTCGTTGGCTTTGTCGACTTGTTCCTGCGCCTCTTCGGTGCGGTTCAGGAACCGGAGTATCGCGGCTGCCCGTTCGTAATAAACGGGACGTGCGGGGAAGAGGCGTTGAGCGTGGAGCATTTCCTCCAGCGCCTGCTCCGCATATCCTAGCGCGAAGAACGCATCGGCGTAATCGGCGCGAACCGACGCCCGGCGGGGCGACCAGCGGACGGCTTTTTCCAAGCATTCCAGGCGTCGCGTTTGGGCAACGGAATTAGGGATTTCCGCCCATAACAGGCCGATTTGCCGCCACGATTCGGCGTCCGTCCGATCAAATAAAACAGCGCGTTCATACGCTTCGCGCGCTTCGTACTTCTTGCCATCGAATGCGAGGTACCGCCCATCGAGCCTCGCCGTGTCGTTCCAATACCGGCACAGGACAAACACAATCCAGACTCCGGCCAGACCCATCAGTATAAAAGTGGCAATCCGGCGGGAATTCCGCGGAAATATCGCCTCTCCAGTGTTTCGATGGGACAATCCTAATAGAAAAGCCGGAGTCATCCACATTTCCGCCAGATTGTTATGAAAGTCGGCCAGGGATAACAGGAAGAGAGAAAGGCACGATCCCAGGGCGGCAAAATGGATAATTCGCGTTTCAGGCCGCACACTCCAGATGCGCTTGAACGAAATCAACACGGCGCATGTGAGCCAGAACAATAGGAAAACGCCGGGAACGCCGCCTTCCACCGCGCTTTCCAGCACGATGTTGTGAACGTAATGTGCCTCCAGATCGCCAGGCCGGATGAACTCGCAGTAATACGCCTCGAAACTTTCCGGCCCAACGCCAAACCAGGGGTGGCGGGCGACGATCATCGAAGCGCCCCGGAAAAAGTGCATGCGCGCCACAATGGTCGATACGGTCATCAGCCGTCCTCCCAGAAAACCGGGAGGCAGCATGGCGATACCTGCTGTCACCAATACACAGACGCTTAGTAAAACGACGAACGCCGTTTTGATTGAAACGCGGTATCCCCTCCGATGGAATTCATAACCCAAAAGCAGCACCGCTGTAAAAGCCAGAACCAGCAAACCGCTGCGGGAATACGTCCGATAGATGCCGAAAGCGAGTAACAGACCTGCCAACCAGCCCAGCGCCGATTTCCAAAATTTCTTTCCCTGCCGCACGAGCGCCCATAAAGGCCAAATGGACAACGCCAGATAGCCCGCCAGTTGATTGGGGTTTCCGAATCGGCCTAATGCCCGATTGGCTTCCAAAGCGCGGATCATTTCGTTGCGCATGTCTTCGGGGTATAGATTCGAGGAACGCAGTGCCTCGATCTCCTCTCCGTGTCCAATCCATTGTGCATACAGGCCGTGAATCGCTGCCAGCGCTCCCCCAGCCGCCAGACAGCCCAGAAGGAATGCCGTCCGGCGTCTGCTGGCTGGAGTGCTGAGCGCAAGTCCGTAAAGAAGCGCCGCGCTGAGAGTCAAAACCCATTTCTCTTTGGCACGATAGACGTCTGGCGAATAGAAAAGGCCAATCAACATCCATAGAAGAATCCCCATGGAGGGAAGGAAAACTGGGCTGCCAAGCAGGCGCGCAATCCATTCGCCGGCGCCCAGGCGGTAGGCGGCCAGTCCGGTCAGGAGAAAGATCGACGACCGGAAAAAGAAAGCGTAACTGCCATGAATGTTTTGCGGGAATAGAGGGGCGATGAGAAACAAAACCGAGAGTAGAGCGATCGATATCGCCGATTCGGGTAATGGATTGCTACGGTCGTTCTCCATTCGCTTGTTCCCTCACAGGGAGGCAAGATGATTGGATAGCCAGGATTCGCCCAACGCCAACAGCAGGCATAAAAACAATAATACTGTTCGAAGGTCGGTTCCACCATAGACTGTTTTCATGGCTTCCTCGAGAGTAGCGAGAGTCGTAAACCGGAATCCATACCGAGCCGTCAGGATTTCTTTCTCTTCCGGGGAAAGCAGGGTCAGATTCGATTCTTCCCGGGGGCCGGGTATGGCGATTTCAGCAATAGAATTCTTCCGAGCCGCCTCTTTTCCGGTTTCCCATACGAGCGCGGGCAATAGGGGCGAATACAGCGCTTCTTCTTCGGGGCTGAGCGAAGCGTTCACCACCCAGATGCGTCCCTTTCCCAAACTCATTTCAGAGAGAAGAAACGCGGTCTGCTCGCCGATTCGGTAGGTGGCTACGGGAACGGCGGAATCGCCTTCCAGCCGCCCGTGGCGTTGGGGAATCCAAGGCGTCCACATGGATTGTTCCCAGGCCGAGAGCGCTCGGATAAACGAACCCGTTCCACCCAGCGATACCGTCTCCGGGACTCCGCTGGCCGATTCCGGATCGAGCCATTTCCAGCCCAGGATATCCAACAGTTGCCGCCATGCGCCGTCTGCTGCTTCTCTCCCACCGGTGAATACGAGTAACGCTCCACCTTGTTTTACATAATCGAGGGTTGTGGATACTTCTTCCGGCGGCCACCACGAATCTATCAAATCTCCGGCAAGAACTGCCATGCCGAGAGTATCGCGGTAGGTCGAGTCGGGGGGAGAAATTCGTTCGACCGATACCGGCGGCGATTCCGGCGTTTCCCGCAGAGGATTGATGGCCGATAGCAACACCGTCGCGATGGGGCCGGATTCGTTGGCAGGGCATACCAGCCCGGCAGTGAACGAGGAGATGGTGGGCAGTTGCAAGCGGATTTCGTTATCCAGTGGCAACAAATCCAGTGGATCCACCCGCAACATGAGATTCAATTCTGTTCCAGCCGATTCCATCGACTTGCGCAGATCGGTAAATGGAGTTGTGAAGGCGAACGGAATTTCGACCGGTTGGCCAGGCAAAGATGGAAAAACGATCGAACGGGAATACAAGGTTTCATTTCCGTCGGATCGGAGGATGGAGATCGTACCATCGGGCGAGGGATTATGCAGAACGGCTTTGACCCGGCCTGCAATGGTCTCCCATCCCGCGATGCCCCAGGGGGGAGACGATACGATATTTACTTCGCACCAGACGTTATCGGCCGGTTCCTCGCCGACCGTTACGACCAGCATGGGAGGGATATTCCGGGCTTTGGAATTCTCCTCGAGGAGGGATTTCCAGGGGTATCGCTGGCCGTCGGTGATTAGGATAAGGCTTTCCGCGCCGGTCGTGGTCTCCCGGAGGGCGTCAAGTAATTCCGGAATCGAGGTTCCTTCCTCGGTTGGACTCGTGGCGAAAAGCGAATCGCGTTCCAGGGCAGATAAGGGAACCAGCCGGTTGATGCGGTTGGCACGGACGGTCGACCGGTCCCAGCAGACCAACCGGGTAGCGAAACCACCCAGTCCCCGGTTGACCGATTCCCAGGCGCGTTCGGCGTTCCGCCGCCAGGCGCGCTCGCCCTGCCCGTAACTCATACTATAGGAGTTATCCATCACCACGAGGTGATTTTGAAACGTGCTGCCGAGAGGGAGATACGAGAACCAACTGCGCCGGACGGAATCGCCCGATATCCATTTCGGCCCCGCCAGCGCGGCGATTAGCATGGCCAGTAACAGCGTGCGCAGTAACAACAGTAATATTTCCAGCCGCTGTGGATTGATGAGTTCTTTCTCTTCCGATTCGCGCAGAAAAGAGAGGAGAGGAAAATCGATATGTTGAATGCGTTCTTCCTGACGCCGCCGGAATATCCACGGCAGAACCAGCGCCGGAAAGAACCAAAACAACCAGGGATTTGCAAAAGTAAACATGAAACGTTCTTTCTATTCGTCTCGTTACCCCGAAAAAACAAACACCCCCCGGGACGTTCTTATGGCCCGCCCAGGAGAGATCACAGCGTAGCACGAGCCAAAGATATTTGAAATTCCGGCAAAAAGTGTCGAGTAAAAAAACAACGATCCAACTTTTAGATTGCTTCACTTCGTTCGCAATGACACGAACGTATCGCAATGTCATTGCGAGCAAAGCGAAGCAATCGAATGATGTATTCGACAGTTAATCTATAGTATGCTTTTTAATCCAACAATATTAAACGGTCAGACTACTAGAGTGGTTCTCAAAAGTGAGTGCGTTAATTTCACACTCCATCTTCGAAAAAGCCAATCATTTCCGGCGTTTTCGAAACGCATGGATGATCGTAATTTCGAGAACCACTTTAATTGGCCGATGACTGGAGGCGGGATAACATCTCAATCGCTTCCCGATTGGCGGGATCGAGTTCCAGGACTTTGGCCAAAGACTGAGCCGCCATACTTCTTTGATCGATCAGCCATTGAACCTTGGCCTGAGCCAGGTAGGTTTCGGGATCGGCGGGATCGATATCCAGCGATTTTTGAATGAGTTTGAGGGCCAGATCGTATTGTTTCTTTTGTGCATAGACCATCGCCAGATTGCGCGGATATGCGGGTTTTAACCGATGAAGGTCGCAGGCTTTGCGGAACCGTTTCTCGGCGGCGTCGAGATCGTTTCGCTCGAACGCGATCATTCCCAGTTGGTTCCAGGACTCGTCGTTTTTCGGATCCTGTTGAACCGCTTCCAAAAAGGCGATCTCCGCCGCGTCGGTTAAGCCCTCTTTGTAAAATTGAACGCCGCGGTTATACGCGGCATACGGAGAACCGGCACAGGCGCTCCACATGGAAATCCCCACTCCTAAAAGAAGGGGTAACAGCCGGAACCGTGGTAGAATCCTGTTTTCTTGGTAAGAGAAACGCCCCATCGTACCAAACCTGCCGTCTCTATTTTTTCCCGCCCGGGACGCGGAACTGTGCCACACGCTCGTGGCCGGACGCATCTTTGTGAATGACGAAATCTTCAAAATGCCGACGGCGCGCTTCGGTTCGAATGGCAATCATCTGGCTGGGATCGGCTTCGAGAAGGATATAGCTGCCTGGTTTCAGGATGGGAACCGCGCCATCCAAAATACTGCGGATGAACATCAGGCCGTCCCGCCCTCCGTCGAGGGCGATGGCCGGTTCGAAATCCTTGATCTGGGTGGAAAGTTTGGCAATATCGCTCGATTTAATGTAGGGCGGATTGGAAACTAGAATATCGAATCCGGTACTGAGAGCGTTCCGCAATGGGGTAAACAACGCTCCTTCTCGTAATTCCACGTAATTTTCCAGTTCGTAGCGCCGCACGTTCATCGCGCTGATCTGGATGGCGAGGTTAGACACATCGCTTCCCCAAAATTCCCCATCGTCGAGATTCATCGCCAGCGAAAGCAGAATGCAACCGCTTCCTAGCCCCAAATCGCAGATTTTGGGGGCTTCATCCATTTTTTTGGCGATGGCCAGCGTGGCATCCACCAGGGTTTCGGTTTCCGGGCGGGGGATAAATATACCGGGGCTGATCGAAAAAGCCAACGAATAAAATTCCACTTCCCCCGTAATATAGGGAATCGGTTCGTGGCGGGCCCGCCGTTGCAAGGCGGCGTTGAGTTTGCTGTCTTCCGTTTGGCTGAGAATCCGATCGGAGGCGGCCAGGACCTTGGATCGGCCAAGCGCCGTAGCGTGTCCGACCAGCAATTCCGCCGAGAGACGGGGTGATTCCACTTTTTTGGATTCCAAAACCGCTGTGCAGTGATCGATTGCTTCCCGAACGTTCATAACAAAAACTCCAAACCGCTGGATTTTAAGCCTTACCCTCCCTCAACCGAACTCCAATCGATCCGTATATCTTAACCTGTTTCTCGCAAATGATTGACTTGATCCTCCCGAATCAGGGCGTCGATGACTTCCTCCAACTCCCCTTCCATGATCGAGTCGAGTCGATGAACAGTAAAATTGATCCGATGGTCTGTCAACCGGTTTTGAGGAAAATTGTAAGTTCGGATTCGCTCGCTTCGGTCGCCCGATCCAACCATCAACCGGCGTTGCGAGTGCTGTTCCTGCGCCTGTTTTTCCTGTTCGATCTCCAATAAACGGCTGCGCAGAACCTTCAGAGCACGCGCCCGGTTTTTATGCTGCGATTTTTCATCCTGGCAGGTTACAACCATTCCCGTCGGGATGTGAGTGATGCGCACCGCCGAATCGGTGGTATTGACGCTTTGCCCTCCCGGCCCCGAAGAACGGAAAACGTCGATCCGCAAATCTTCGGGAGCGATTGCGATGTCGATTTCTTCTGCTTCCGGCAAGACCGCCACTGTCGCCGCCGATGTGTGGATGCGGCCGGAGGCTTCTGTCTCCGGCACTCGCTGCACGCGGTGCGTTCCCCCCTCGAATCGCAGGCGGGAATATACATTCTCGCCGCTGACCATAAATATGATTTCCTTGAATCCCCCCAGCCCCGTCGGATTGGAAGAAAGCACTTCGATTTTCCAATTCCGCGATTCGGCGTACCGGTTATACATACGGAAGAGATCGCCTGCAAACAAGGCCGCCTCTTCGCCGCCCGTGCCGGCCCGAATTTCCAGAATGCAGTTGCGGCTGGCATTGGGATCTTTGGGCTGGAGATATCCCTCCAGGCGGGCGTGGACGGCGTTCTCTCGCTCTATCAGGTCGTGAAGTTCGCCCTGGGCCATCTCGACGATATCGGGATCGTCCGATTCCATAAGGGCTCGGACTTCCTCTAATTCCTTTTTAATCCGCGTCCATTGGTGGTAATCCTGTACCAGGGGAAGAAGTTCGGCGTGTTTCC
>CAZFOX010000005.1:19516-23134 GCA_964520565.1 uncultured bacterium
GTTTCCGGCTCAACTCCGTCATCCGGCTGCGGTTTGCCATTGTGGTGGGATCGCTTAACTGCAATTCGATCTCTCCACAATGCTGTACGCATTCCAAAAGGCGTTCTTCAAGATAATCCATTCGCGGTGTCCCCGTTCGAGGCGGGAGAAACAGGCTTTACGCCAGCATCCGTTGCGCCGCCATGTAACCAACCATTCCCACAAAAATTGTAATGCGAAATTCGCTGTGAGGGAAACGCACTGTCCGGTTTTTCCCTCGGCCGATTCAATCCCTTTGGCCCACGATAGCGTCGGCGCGTCCATCTCATTGTATATCAAGAGAAGACAAAGCGAAGGCAATCCCACAGGGATTGTTCATCGTTTGCGTTGTTTTTCACCCGGGAGACCAATAACGCTTTCTTGTTTACACGCCCATTCCATCGCGGTGTACGAGATTCAATTCTTTCATAAAGCGCCTCTATACAGCTTCAAAATCGGCAAAAACGATGTATAACTACTTCTGGTGTGCCCATATATATAGTGAAAAAAACTGGGCATCCATTATGAATGATCCAATTCAATCACACTAAACGGTTAGGCAGGAAGGAACTATGGCTAAAAAGAACGTATATTTCTTCGGTAATGGTCAAGCAGACGGCCGGGCGGATATGAAGGAACTGCTTGGTGGCAAAGGCGCAAACCTGGCGGAGATGTCGTTGTTGAAAATCCCGGTCCCCGCGGGTTTCACCATCACGACGGAAATGTGCACGGAGTATTACGCGAACAAGGGGAAATATTCTCCTGCGTTCAAAAAGGAAGTGGAACAAAACCTTGCTAAGATGGAAAAGGTCATGGGGATGAAATTCGGCGATTGCCAGAATCCGCTTCTGGTTTCCGTGCGTTCCGGCGCGCGTTCCTCCATGCCGGGCATGATGGAGACGATCTTAAACGTCGGTCTCAATGAAAACACCATCCAGGGTTTGATTCAGAAGACCAACAACCCCCGTTTCGCGTGGGATTCTTACCGCCGCCTCATTCAGATGTATTCGGACGTGGTGATGGAGAAAGCCGCCGGGATTGAACCGGAAGAAGGCCAGGGAATTCGCGCACAACTCGAAGGCGAATTACACAAAATGAAAAAAGCCCGTGGGATCGAGAATGATTGCGATCTCTCTGCCGAAGATTTGCAGGAACTGGTCAAGATTTATAAAGCCAAAGTCAAGCAAGTCCTCAAAAAAGCCTTCCCGGACGATCCTCAGGATCAATTGTGGGGAGCGATCAACGCCGTCTTCCAGTCTTGGAACGGCAAGCGCGCGGTCGCCTATCGTAACATCGAGGGCATTCCCCACGACTGGGGCACAGCCGTTAACGTCCAGTCGATGGTGTTCGGCAACATGGGCGAAGATTCCGCCACCGGCGTCGCCTTCACTCGTAATCCCGCCACCGGCGAAGACTGGTTCTACGGCGAATGGCTCGCCAACGCCCAGGGCGAAGACGTGGTCGCCGGTATCCGCACCCCCAACCCGATCAACAAAAGAGGCAAGACCGAACAGAGCAAGCATCTGAAATCGCTCGAAGAAGCCATGCCGAAAGTTTATAAGGAACTCGACGGCATCCAAAAGAAACTGGAACGGCATTATCGCGACATGCTGGATATCGAGTTCACCATCCAGGAAGGCCGCCTGTGGATGTTGCAGTGCCGCGTCGGCAAACGCAACGGTCCCGCCGCCGTCCGTATGGCTGTCGAGATGTTCAAGGAAAAAATGATCGATGCCAAGACCGCCGTTCTGCGCGTTTCACCCTCTCAGTTGGACGAACTTTTGCATCCTATCGTCGATCCAGCCGTCGAAAAGAAAACGCCAACCTTTGGCAAAGGCCTGCCCGCCGGTCCGGGTGGCGCCTGCGGCCAGGTTGTGTTCTCTGCCGATGCGGCGGTGGCCTGGGCCAAACAAGGCAAGAAAGTCATCCTTTGCCGTGAAGAAACCAATCCCGAAGACGTTGAAGGGATGCGCGCCGCCGTCGCGATTCTCACCGCCCGCGGTGGAATGACTTCGCACGCCGCTCTCGTTGCCCGTGGATGGGGCAAGTGCTGCATCGTGGGCGCGGGTGGATTGGAGATCAATTACAAGACCAAAACCATCACTGCCGCCAACGGTCAAAAGGTGAAAGAAGGCGATTTCGTCACATTGAACGGCACCAAGGGTTATGTGTACGTTGGCAAACTGCCTCTCATCGACGCCGGAAAGAGCAACAAGTTCTTCAACGAATTCATGAAAATCTGCGATTCGATCCGCCGCCTGCAGGTGCGCACCAATGCCGAAACCCCGGATGATGCCAAAGTGGCTCTGAATTACGGCGCAGAAGGCATCGGTCTCTTTCGTACCGAGCACATGTTTTATGGAAAAGGTTCCGAAGAGCCTCTCTCCAAACTGCGCAAGATGATCCTCTCCAAGAGCGAAGCGGAACGGCGTCAGGCGCTGAAAGAACTCTTCCCCTTCGTGAAGCGCGATGTAAAAGCCACCATGCAGGTGATGAACGGCCTGCCGGTCACCTTCCGCCTTCTCGATCCGCCGCTGCATGAATTCGTTCCCCAGGAAAAAGCTGAAGTCCAGAAACTCTGCAAAGAACTGAATATCTCTCCCGCTGAATTTCAGAAACGCGCCGACGCGCTGCACGAACTCAACCCGATGATGGGACATCGCGGCGTCCGTCTGGCCATCACCTATCCCGAAGTCGCCGAAATGCAGGTTCGCGCCATTCTCGAAGCGGCCGCCGAACTGATCAAGGCGAAAAAGAAACCCATGCCCGAGATCATGATCCCGGTCGTCGGCATCGTCGGCGAACTGACGGCTACCCAGGCTCTCTGCAAGAAGGTCTACGCCGAAGTCCTCGAAAAATCCAAACTGAAGAGCATTCCACACATGTTCGGAACCATGATCGAAATCCCCCGCGCCTGCCTGGTGGCGGATAAGATCGCCGAAGTGGCCGAGTTCTTCTCCTTTGGAACCAACGACCTGACTCAGATGGGATACGGTTTCAGCCGCGACGATATCGGCGGATTCCTTCCCGATTATATCGAAGACGGCATTCTTCCCGACGATCCTTTCCAGACCATCGACCAGGAAGGCATCGGCGAGTTGATGGAAATCGCCGTCCAGCGTGGACGCAAAACCCGCAGCAACCTGAAACTGGGTATCTGCGGCGAACACGGCGGCGAACCGGCTTCGGTCGAGTTCTGCCATCGCCTGGGACTGACTTACGTGTCCTGCTCGCCATTCCGCGTTCCCATTGCCCGTCACGCCGCCGCCCGCGCCGTGGCTAAAGAGAAGAAGTAATTTTTACCAAATAACATTACATCCATTCCGAGGGGGAAAATCCGATGGGGTTTTCCCCCTCTCGCATAAGAAGAAATCGGGTGACGAGGAGATAACATATCTCCACATGAGATGCGGCGCTTGTATCCTGACTTCACTCACGTAGAATGAATTCTTGCTTCAAAGTCCAAAAAGGGCGAAAGAATGCTCTACCATCTAGTAGTTTGACCGTTTAATTTTGTCGGGAAAAAAGCAGACCATGGATCAACGGGCGAATCGGATCATCATTAGATTGCTTCGCTTTGCTCGCAATGACATAGCGATA
>CAZFOX010000006.1:0-22540 GCA_964520565.1 uncultured bacterium
GGGAGTGCGGGCGGATTACGAGATGGATCCGGACGTCGTCAACGATCCTCGTTACAAAGATACGATCATCGATGACTTGAAATCGATTCCCACACTGTCAATCGTTACGGCAAAAGAGGAATTGTTCGATCCCGGCCGGGGTATCTATGTCAATACGGAGAACAAAGGCGAGGAGTGGGAAAGGCCTACATCGGCGGAATTGATTGATCCTCGCGGCGAAAAAGAAGGTTTTCAGATCGATTGCGGCATTCAAATTCAGGGCGGATACAGCCGTGTCGCCGACCGCCTGAAACATTCATTTCGCTTGTTGTTTAAGCGCCGTTACGGCCCTTCCGTTCTGGACTATCCATTGTTCGAAGATTCGACGGTGACGCAGTTCCAAACGTTGGCGATTCGCGGAAATTACAACGATTCATGGCATCATTACGAAGGCCGCAACGTTGGCGAGCGCAATTTTATCCGCGATGAGTATTCCCGGCGTTCGCAATTGGCGATGGGGCAGCCGGCTTCGCATGGTATGTTCGTTCATCTTTATCTGAATGGATTGTATTGGGGACTCTACAACATTTGCGAAAGGCCCGACGATAATTTTGCGGCGTCGTATTTCGGCGGGAATCAGGAAGATTATGACGCGATCAGCAGCGGAACGCGCAATACCTATCAAACCCAGGTGAAGGGTGGAACCAAAGAAGCCTGGGAAGCGATGATGGCGTTAGCCAGCCAGGGGGGCTTTCAAGATAACGCACGGTACGAAGAAATTCAACAATACTTAAATATCGACAATCTCATCGATTATATGCTGTTGATTTTTTATACCGGCAATCGAGATGCGCCGACGATTATCGGAGGAGGAGGCGTCCCCTGGAATTTTTATTCGAATCGTAAACGCGAGCCGGGTGCCGGTTTTCGCTTCTATGCATGGGATTCGGAATGGACGCTTGAAGACCCCCTTATTAATGTCGTTTCTCTTCACGATGGATACGACAATCCCGCCTTTGTCTTTAATAAGTTGCTCGATAATCCCGAATTTAAAATTCGTCTGGCCGACCGCGTGCATAAACATTTTTATAACGGAGGCGCTTTCACTCCGAAGACATCGGCCGAGCGATTCATCCAACTGGCCGATTCGGTGGAACGGGCGGTCGTGGGAGAATCGGCGCGATGGGGAGATAAATTACAGGCAAAACCCAAGACGCTGGACGACAATTGGCTCCCCGAACGCAAGCGGTTGCTGACCCAATTTTTCCCGGGGCGGACGCAAACCGTTATCGAGCACATGCGCCGTAACCGCAAAAATCCGATGTATCCATCCCTGGACGCTCCGGAATTTAACCAGCACGGCGGAACGTTTCCATCCGGTTTTGAACTTATCGCCAGTGTCACCGCGGAAGCGGATCAAGCGCCGATAATTTATTATACGACAGACGGCTCCGATCCACGTTTGCCGGGAGGTTCCGTGAATGCCGAGCGTGCGTTGGAATACAAGAGGCCGCTTCCATTGACGCAGAGCGTCTATGTGAGGGCAAGAGCGCTGGACGGCGAAACCTGGAGTGCGATTACCGAGGCGGCGTTTATCGCGGAAGAAACACAGAACCGTGTGACCCTTTTGCAAGAGAACCTGAAGATCAACGAAATTATGTACAATCCAGGCGACGGAGGATTTGAGTATATCGAATTGTTCAATGCCAATCCCGATCGCGCCATCGATCTGAGTGGATTGGCGTTCACGAATGGGATCGATTATGCTTTTCCCCAGGGGACGATGGTTCCCGCAGGCGGTTACATCGTTCTTGGCCGATTCAGCGATGCGAATGAGAAAAACGCATTTCTATCGTTCTATCAATTGGATGACGTTCTCGTGGTGGGACCCTATGATGGAAAGTTAGCCAACGAAGGCGAACGTATCTCGTTACAAATTCCCGCTATCTCCAACCTCCACGATGAAAGGGCCGATTGGCGGCTTGTGGAAGAGATGCGTTACGAAAGAGAATCGCCCTGGACGCCAGACGCGGATGGAACGGGGATGTCCTTGCAACGCATTTCTATAACGAAAACCGGAGACGATCCCGCCAACTGGGCGGCGGCCACGCCAACACCGGGGCGGGAGAATCGGGTGGAGACGGATGTGCGGGAATGGGGAGTGTATTGATTACCCGCCTGGCGTTCATGCCGATTTCATTCTCAAGAGGAGTTCCTTACTCATTCGGTTTTGGGATTCCTTCTTCGTTCAATGCACTTCCCAGCCGTTTAGGAAAGCCGGCGGTGGGGCGAATGTGTACATGACTCCAATATCGTTGGTATTCGGATCGGGATCGGGCATCCATTCCACGGATTGATAGTTTTCGTCTTCCGTTTCGAACATGAGGACAAAGTTGTTCCATTCCGGATCGAACAAGGGAGATTCGTCTGGATTGGAGAGGCCGGGTTGTCCGTCTTCCATGTTTTTGTAAACCAGATCGCGCCGGATAGAGATTTCGATTTCCTTAACATTCGCGTCATTCATGGGTTCCACCTCGGCAAACGCAAAGGTTCCCCATAGATTGTCGTCGCTCGCCGGATCGATGGTACAGACCCAATCTCCGCACCGTTGATCGAAAATCTGCCGACCCTGGATGTTGAATTCCGAGCCAAAGTTACTGAGCCAGCGATGACCCGTCATTGGATCGAGATCGGCGTCGAAGCCGATATTCATATACCAAAAGAAACTGCCGTAAGGTTCCGGTTCGGCAAACGTCAATCGAATATAGAAATTCTCGTTGTCGTTAGCCAGGTAAGCGGCCTGGAAATCGTAATACAATCCTCCGTCTCCAACGGCGTCGGTGCAGGCCGGTTGGATGCCATTCCAATCGGCGATATTCCCATCGACGGTGATCGTGCGGAATACCGGTTGCGCTTCCAAATAGCCAACGCTTTCCTGGGCGGGAATCCCGACGACCACGATAAAGATCAGAATGGATAATTCGATGAGCTTTTGCGCCATGATTATCCTCCGTATAAATATTCTTTCATCAAGATCGGATTTTGTTCGAAAAGTAATGTCTGTTCGCTTACACGATGTTCGTTTTATACTCTCACGACCGGCCGATATTCGTCAAGCGATTTTTGGGGGGAAGGAAAGAAAGGAGATACAGCAGGAATATTCCAGACTCCACACGACTCATTCTCTGTAAAAAGAATAAAAGAAAGGGAGCCGAATAGTTCGGCTCCCGTCAATGCATTTATTTTACAATGCGTTACTACTAAAAGATCGACCAGTCCGCCAAGCCAGCCGGTTTGGTGGGATTGGAATCCAGTTGGTCAGCGGTCAATGCTTCATTGCTGATGCGGATACGATCGAGCCACCCTGTCAGAGGAAGAACGCCGTTGGGCTCGCTGCCGATATGCAGGCTGGGCACGTCGGTTTTGCGGGAACTGTTCGTGTAAACATCTTCTTCGATTAGTTCTCCATCGACGAAGAAGGAGAGGGATTCGCCATTTTTATGAACGCAAGCCACGTGGTGCCATTCATCCGGTGTCACGGCCGCGCCTCGGGAACTGAAATCGGCTATTCGGAGGGTGGTGACAAAAACCAGCCGTGGATTGGTTCCTGACAGCGAGAAGGATATTCCTCCAGGACCATAGTAGAAGATGATTTGTCTTCCCGAGAAATTGCCGTCGGGATATTTAACCCAGGCTTCGATCGTCCAGTTATTACCCGGGCCGCCCACGTCGAGAACCTTGTTGGGATCTTTCACGCTGGCCTGCGCGCCATTGGAGAAATACAGGCTGTAATCGCCCGCTGCGCCGGATGGAGAATCGGTCACGACTTCGGGCGCTCCCGCCGTTCCGGACGTGTAGTCTTTCAGGGTAACGGCCAGAATCGTTTCCGCACCCTGGCTGACGTAAGGAACGCCGCTTTCATCGAAGTTGAAAAACGCCAACGTGCTATCGGCAGCCGGTTTCACATTGGCAGCATCCTTGTCGAGTTCGTCGACGGTTAACGAGTCGTTGGAGATTCGAAGCCGGTCGATAGCCCCTTCGAAGGCGATATAATTAGGAGTTGTGCCGGTGCGGCCGATGAACAGAAGATTGCTATCGGCGGCGTTGTTGTCGGCGGGCGTATCGGTTTTAAAAATTTCCGCTCCATCGAGATAAACGCGAATCTGGTTTCCATCGAAATCGTCGACCACCGCCAGATGATGCCACTGGCTGTCAAAGGGGAAAGCGACTCCGGTATTGAAATCCTGCACGCCTTGCAACGAATAAACGATTTGTTTATCGCTGTTGAGAATGATCCGGTATCCGCTATCGAGACCATAACTCATTAAAGTGACCATACTTTCCGTCATTTCGAAATCGGCCGCTTTGACCCACATTTCGATCGTCCTTGGCGCGAAGATATCGAGAGAAAAAAAGGTACTATCATCGGCTATCAGACCTTCTCCTCGTGGAATTTCCACGGCCTTATCTGTGGATTTTCCTGAGGGTCCTGTTACTACCTTGGGCGCGCCGGATCCCTGCGGAACGCCCAACGTGCCAATGAGTCCCTTGCCGGTGTCGTCGGAGAATGAATTCCCTTTGATGTTGTCGAATTTAAAATACCCGACGACATCGGCGCCTGCTATGGCACAACATAATGAAAAAACAAGACTTATGACACAAACTCGTTTCATATTTATGATACCTCCTCATTATGATTGTAATGTGGCAAGAATTGAAAAAACTTGCCGTAATCGATTTGGAAATTCTTACGATTTTCTCATCATATCTTTATTGTTGTCAATGGCGTATCCGTTTTTCGCATTAATTTCTAGACTGTAGAGTGTGTAGAAAATGAGAAAGGAGTACATCCAGTGAGTAAGAAAGTGATGGGAAGAAGGCGGTTTATTCACCATGCGGCAATGAGTGGATTATTGGCAGTTCCTATGACAAATGACCTTGGAACGGCACATGGGAAAGAGGATACCAAGCCACACGAGGTGCGTTTCGAATATTTACGCCCCCGCGAAATTGAAGCCGCCATGAAGGAATGCCCGGTTTTATTTCAACCTTTGGGAACCATCGAATGGCACGGATACCACAATAACGTCGGTGTCGATTCGCTGAAAGCGCATCGATTGTGCGTGCTGACCGCGCAGAAATCCGGTGGATTGGTGGCGCCGCCGCTTTATGGAGGAATTGGCGGATTGAACGAACCGCATACGTTTGTCATGGAGCGGGAAGACAACGTGTTATCGAATCTCGTTCGCCCCTGGTTGGAACAACTTTGCCGCGAAGCGATTCGGCAGGGATTCAAAGCCGTAATTTTCTTGACCGGGCATTATGGGGCAGGGCAACAGATTATCGTACGTGAAACGGCGGTGCGAATGAGCCGGATTTTGAACCGGCCGGTTTTAGGGACACCGGAATACATGCTGGCTCTTGATGTCGATTACAAGGGCGACCATGCCGCCTGGGGCGAAACATCGCTGATGATGCATCTGTATCCTGGCAGTGTCGATTTGAACCAACTGGGCGACGCTCCCCACCAAGGCGTGGGAGGACGCGATCCCAAGAAATATGCCACCCAAGAAGATGGAGAAAAACTGACGGAAACCATCGTCGATCGTTTAGCCAAACTGGCGAAACGGATGCCTGTCTGGAATCGTGAAACCTTACAAAAATTCATCGATGCCGAATCGTCGCTGGTGAATCGGCAAATGGAACTGATGGGAGAAACCGGGAACGCCTGGGCGGGATGGCGAAACGTTCCCCGGGGAGCATTCGCAAAATATGGCGAGTGGTTGGCGGAGGAGAAATTCGACACAATCTTGGAGCGTATCAATGATTTGTGATAATGATTTGGTTCTATGTCTATGATTTTCATTCTTCCCGGCATAAGTTTTTGTAATGGACGTAATCGTGAATGGCAATACCCTGGAAGGAGGGATACCGGTTTAATTTTGCTTCCGTTTCGTTCAGCACCTTCTGCAGGAATTGAATTCCGTGCGGCGCAAAAGAGATTTTTGCGCCGGATGAGAAAATCGCGGAATCGATAGGCCAGAACCATCGATGGGCGGCTTTCGCCTGGAGATTGGATTTCAATGCCTGAAACGATTGAAACGACGTGCAGAGAATCGACTGGATCGATTCCGGCTGAGTCTGGATTATCAATAATCCGTTTTGGGGAAAAGGATCGGGAATGGTTTTGGATGGAGTGTTTTTGAAGCGATAAAGCGTTTGATCCAATACCGGCCTTGTTTCCAAGGCAATAAAAAGCGGTTTACCAATGCGGGAGGAGTATTCCAATTCCTCTTTGGCGTTGGCAATAATTCCATCCGGCCCTTCAGTATACGTGCGATAATCCATCAATACGGCGTAGGAGACCCGGTCGAGAATATGATGGCATATGTTTTTCAATTGTCCACGATAGACAATTTGATTGGATTTGCCGGTTAACTCGTCGGGCGAATCGTACCAAAAGGGAATGTCTACACCCAAGACTAACCCCGTATCGAGCAATCGAATCGACATTTTCTCATATAACGAAAGAAGATGGATCAGAAATTCCTGGCGTTGAGTGCTTCCGAAACCTGGCAGCGCATGCGGTTCGATGTCGTAATGAACGCCGATAAAACGTTCATCCGTGGGAACGGATTGATTGTACTGAAGGATATGAGACAGTACCGTTAGAACCGTTTCGTGATTCTCAGGATGACCGTAATCCCGGCCTCCATCCAGAGCCGACACTTGAATCCCGGCTTGAGTGAGAGAAGCCATCAGCGCCCGGAACGTTTTCAGAGATTGAAGCGATTCGTCATTGAATTCAGTCGAATAAAAGGGAGCCGGGATTTGCAGGAAGAGAAGATCGATTTTCTTGCTGGTGAGGAAACAAATCAACGTTTCTTCTTCGTTTCGAGCCAAGATATCGGGAGTATTCCACACCCAGGTAGCCGTTTGTTTTTTGCGCGGTAATGGTTGGATTCCGTGTGGGGCAGAGTGGATTTCTTCTTTGGATTGAGGCGTTCCAACCTGAAAGCAGATATCCTTGATTTCGATTATGCCTTCGCCGGGGTTATCGATTGAAACGATCAATGAAGCCAACGATTGCCGCTGAATGGAAGCGGGAAATCGATCCAGGGGAATTACAACCGGCGTCCATTCCCGTTCGATCTTCCCGGAAGGTGTAAATGGAACTACCTCGCTTACTTGGATGGAATCTTCCTTTTCCAACCAATGGTTATCGGCTACCCGCAATGAACATACTTCGCCACCCTGCCGGCCTCGAATCTGAAAGGCGAGCGAATGGTAGGGTTGGGAGTTTAGAAAAATACGGCCGCCGATTGGGGCGGCTGAATCGAAGAGGTGAATCCACATTCCACAAAAGCCTTCCGTTTCCCGATGGTAGGAAAGAGATATTATTCCACCGGTTACTTGGACTTGTGCGGATGATGGATAGCGTTGGTAGGCGCCGAATCGGCCTCCGAGGTTATTCACGTTTTGACCTGGTTGGATTGTTAAAGCGAAAGGGATTCCGGCGGGTGAGGGAATCTGATTTTTAACGGTGTCCCCGGAATCAGGACTCTCTGAATCGGATTGGAGCCGGGGATAGAGGGCGTGCAACTCCAGATATTCTTTAGGCCGGTCGTGAATCAGGGCGAATTGTCCTTGATAGATATCTTCCACCTGCATTCCCCCCCAATCGCGTAAGTTGAGGTTGAAATAATAAACTCCTTCTTCACCGACTTCCGAGGCGGGAATTGGAATAGTGATAATGAAAAGGATCAGACAGATATTGACAAAGGAAAAAAGGTTTGGAGAAATCGCGTAATTCATAAATTGAGTTTGCATGTTTCCTTTATTAGATTGAATAAAAATGGAATCGAGACATACCAGAGGTAAATCTACTCTATGAGATTATACCGAATTGGCTTGATCGTTCACTGGGTGACTAAAAGAATTACATTTATCGCTTAAGCAGATCGTGTTTCATAATTTACTGGTTCTGTTGCATTTGTTTTTCCAGCGATTCGGCCAGTGAATTGAGTTTCGCAATTTGTTCCGGATCGGCGGAATCGCCCAGGTATGCTATTAGATCGCGGTAGTGGCCGGGGTAAACCGGGTTGATTTCGATAATACGTTCCAGTTCGCGGATGGCGGCTTCGCGATTTCCCATTCTTTGATAAATTCTTACCAGTTCCTTGCGTACTTGAATGTCTTCCTGGAGTCGAAGAGCCTTTTGAAAGGCTTCGAGGGCCTGCCGGTTCCACCCCTGATTGGCGTATTGCTGGCCCAGTAAGAAATAGGTTTCGTGCGACCAGGGATCGCAGGCACGTGCCCGGTCGAGGTAATAAATGGAATCGAGGGCATCGCTTTCAAAACCTTTTCGCAGGTATTGATTGCCGGTGAATAGAAGAAACGCCGTAAAAGCGAGAAGAAACGCGGATAGTGTAGCACCCGCTTTTATGTGCCAGGCCGAAGGAATCCGGGAGTATTGAGGAGAGCCTGGAACGGAGGCAAGGTAAGAGGCCCATACGATTACCAGCAGGGTATTGGCGGGTAGATGAAAGGGGAAACTGGAGAAGGAGTGCACGATGGCTTCCCAGACTCCCGCATAACATCCCCAGGCGAACCAGGTATCGTTCGAACGGCGCAGAGTTCGCCCGGCCGCTTTCATCCAGGCCATAGCCAGCCAACCAAGCGCCAGTACGCCGAGGGGGCCTGTTTCGGCGGCGGTTTCCAATAGTTGAAAATGGGGTTGATCGACGGAAACGACGTAATCGCGGTCGTGGGCGTGCCATTGCCGTTTGTAATTCAATCCCTGATAGTGTTGGTGGAGGGAAAGATAATTGCCAAAACCGATACCCGTGAGGGGATTTTCATCGATCATGATCCGCGTGGTTTTCCAATTAAACTGCCGAGCTCCCATCCCCGACCACCAATGCGACGATTCCCAGGCCTGACGGTAGAGGGAACGGCCATGGCTGTTATAGGGATTCTCCAGCATGTACCAGCCGATTGCGAGGACGGCGAGTGCGACGAGAATTAGCGTGCGAGCGATCGGAAGGCGGATTCGGCCCTGGAGGCAGATCGCTCCACTTAGGGTGGCGATTAGCGCTCCGATTAATCCGATGGCCGCGCCGACGCAGAAGGTTACAGTGTGACAGGCGGCGATCAGGAGAACCGTAAGGCAGGATGCAGTAAAACCGAGAAATCGGGTTTCCAGGCGAAGAGCGTAAGCGATAACAACGGGAAGAGCGATGGCCAGATATCCGGCGAGGAAATTGGGATTGCCGAGAGTGGCGATGACCTTGGCGCGCCAATCGCGGACACCGCCGGACGTGGTTGTAAAATCGATACCATAATCCTGAAGCAGGCCATAGATGGATAAAAGACAAGTCACGATCATTACGACCTGTGCGACTCGCACCGGGGAGGCTCCCAAGCGCCAGAACCGATAGAAACCAAAAAAAAGAGCGATGAACATCGCCTGATTTAACAATGCGCGATATTGCAGGGGAGAGTGGTATTGAACCAGGATGGAGAGGAATGAAACCAGGAACAACGCCGCCAGCGGTTTATTCAGGGCCGTCCGGAAAAGATTTCGTTGCCCGGGTTGATAGGCGGCGAGCAATAACCACAATGCAGTGGCGAACAGGAGCCAGACCGTTTTCGGCAGCAGGAAGGAATCGTAGGTCTTAATGCTTATCATGAAGGGAGTGAATGCAATAAGACTGTAGGCGAGAAAAAACTCCCATTTCTGATAATTCGGAGATTGGGTTTGTGGAGAGGAATTCATGGCTGCGCTCCGGATGGAGGAGATTCTTTTTGGCTTATTTTGTATAGATGACCGCCCGGAATATAAGGGGCGTAATAAGGCGGAATTGATTGACGGTCGATGGCGATCATACCCAGGTATTGAAAATCGGCCCGTTTCATCCAACTGGACGGGGGAGGGCTGGTGAGGGAAAAGGAAGTTGTATAGACCGGTCCTTTCTGGATTAATGGAGCGACGATCTCGTTCCAGACCGTTTCCAGCCAGACTTCCCGGGATGAATAGATCCGGTCGCGATTGGGAGGAAGATCGAGCGAAAGTTTTTGGGATATCTGGTCTCGGTACCAATCCAGATGAAGGAATCCCGCGCCGATCAGTGTAGAGTCAGGATTGCGGTTTTCGACGATCTGTTGGTAGAGCAGGGGATAGAGCTCATTGTCGGCGGTTTCGTAGGTCAGGCCGGTGATAATCGGAGAACCATTGGGGATTTTTCCCCACACGGTGTCGGCATATATCCTGGCAGAATTGTCGCGAACCTGCGCCATCCGCTCCGACCAGGCTCCATTGCTGAGTGTATAGTTGGATAGTGCGAACGGATATTCCATAATTCCGCCTTCTTCTTCGAAGCGAACCCAGAGGGGAAGAATGGAGGTGAATAGAAAGAAACCCATGGCTAGATAAAGAATGGATTTGGAAATCGTTGGCCGATGCAGGATATCGAGAAATCCAGCGATTCCAAATGCCAGAGGAATCGTCAGCAGAATTAACGAGGGGATCAGGAAAACCGGCCAGTCTCCGACACGATATACAAAAACAAAAGTTTGGTAAATAGTAAACAAAAGGATGGTAAACAGAGCAAACCAGGGAATACGCCGATACAGAATCCAAATACCCCAAAGAATGGGAATGAAGAGAATATTGAAGCAAAGAAAAGGAAGCATCAGTAAGTAGAGAAAGCCGGAAAGGATTTCTTGAATGCTGGATTGCAATAGATTCGACAGGCTTTGGGTAAGCGTTCCGGCGTAGAGCTGACCGCCGATCAGCTGATAGAATCGGTGTGGAGAATCGGGATCGTACCAATTAATCGTGGGATTGGAGAGCGCTCGCAGAGGAAGATAGGCTAAAAGAGTCAGAGGAAGCAAGAAGCAGGAAATGGATTGGTAGAACGGTTTCGGCGAGCCGAAGGAATTGGCCCAATCTGATATAAACCAGGCGGAGGTTCGTGGAAAAACACGGAGGACTAAAAAGAGTCCTATGAGAGCGATGAGGAAGATGGAGAGGCGATGGTGAACCAGCATGGTTCCGAGCAATAGAGCCAGCCAGGGTAACGTTCGATTGGAGTGTTGGATCGAACGCACAAACAGCCATAATGCCAGGGCGAATTGCAGGGCAAAAAGGGCATAGACTTCGGCAATGCGGCTTTGCGTCCAAACGATAGGGGTTAGAGTCCAGGCCAGAGCGGCGGCCAGGGCGGGCAATGTGGTAAGGGCGGTGCGGTTTTCAAAGAATGTCCGGAGTATCTGACGCAAGAAATGAAAGAGTACCCAGGCGGCCAGCGCGGAACAAACAGCGGAAAAGAGATGGGCGCGAAATAGGACTGTGCCGAGCGGGATTGCTTGAAAGAGCCGGGTCAACAGCATATACAAAGGATATCCGGTCGGATGGGGAACGCCCAGAATCCAGGCGCAGGCGGCCAGTTCGGGTGAATCTCCCCATACCAGATCCCGGGGAAGCGTGGCGATGGAAAACGACAAGCAGAAGAAAAAGAGCAGAGGCCCCGTCCAGTGGTTCAGAAAAGTGCAAAACCATGAGTTTGGATTGTTTCTGCTCATTTTTATGTTTCTATCGGCAATCGCCTGTTATCCCATTCTTTTCCATCCAACCTGGCATCTTGGGTCCCTGCCCATGGCGGATAAGGGAACGAATCTTTGGAATTTATGGTGGGTGTATTATGCGTTATTTGAACGCAGGATATCACCCCTGCGATGCGATATGATCTTCATCCCCTGGGGATGCGATTTACGATATCATACACTTTCGATAGTCAACGGTGTGTTGGCCTCTCCCTTGACGGCGTGGTTTGGATCCGTGGTATCGTTTAACGGATTGTTTGTAATCTGGACTGTGTTAACAGGTTGTTATTCGGCCTTGTGGGCACGGCAGATGGGGGGGAATCGATGGGTGGCCGTCTTGTTAGGTATCCTTGCTGCATTTGGGCCGTACCGGTGGGCTCATCAGATTCATTTAAACTTATTTTCGACTCCCTGGTTGTTTTTAGCCTTCTACTTATGTGAGTGTAGTATTGAGAAGCGGAAAAGCCAATATGCGGCCGGGATTGGTTTAGCTTGGTTACTGGCCTTTTTTTCGGATTGGTATTACGGCTTGTTCGTTGGATTGTACCTGGCGATCCGGTCGGTTTTGGTTGTATGGCAGGAACGAAATGTACAGTGTTTGAAATGGATTTCAGGATTTGTCGTTTTACCGGCGGCTTTTGTGGGTGTTGTATTGTTCTGTTATTTCTTTTCCTCGCAGGCGTTGGAAGGCTATGTCGATCCGGTGGAAGTGAAATATTCCGCATTCTGGTCGTTGGATTTGATGCATTTTTTAATTCCACTATGGCTTCTTCCCGATTATCCAATCTTACAACAGAGCGAGGAATTTCATTGGCATCCGGGTTTTGTGCTGATGATTTTGCCGTTGGCGTTTGGATGGATTAGGGGAAATTCAATCGAATTGCTTTGGAGGCGAAAGGTGTTGGGGCTAACGGCGGGGGTATTTTTTCTCTTTTCGCTGGGGCCGGTGATGATGGGGAATGGAAAGCCCGTGCATCTGTTCGGTATTCCGGTTTTTCTTCCGGCGGGTTTCTTCGAGCTGATTCCAGGATTGACTGTGATCCGTGTATATGCGCGATTTGTGTATATAGGATTGGCCGCTTATCTCCTATTGGGATTGTTGGGATTGCAATCCTGGATGGAACGGCGTTCCTTTCATGGAAGAGCGCCGGTTTTGATCTGTATAGGATTGACATTATTCATGATCCTGGAAACGGGATGGCGGTTTCCCGAAATGGTTCCCGAAGAACCATCCTCATTGATTTTTCCCGATCCACCCAGACCGGTGTTGGAATTGCCTTTTACTCCTTCGCTGCGCAGCGGTTTGCATTTATATCATCAAACACTTCATAAACAACCAATTTTTGTGGCGGAGTTTTCTCGGCTGGGGAATTATAGGCAACGATATCTGGATGCATTTCCCGCTTTGGTTATTTTGAACCGGGCGGCGAAAGGAGAGTCGCCTGTGGACGATCCGAAATTCGATCCTTTTACGTTTCGAGAAGATTTTTTACGTTTGGGGCCATTGCATATGGTATTAGCGCTTGCTCAGGAGGATTGGGATAGAACCGATCTGATACGAGAACGGATACAAAGACTGCTAAGTATCGCCCAAAAGGAATGAACGGTTCATCATCGTGCAATTCTGAGAGTTTATCTTTTTGAATACTTTTGGAACCTTGAAAGATTTTGCAGATACCGGAATTTCATTGATCGTTGGCTCAATTTCGAGGAAAGCGAACGTTTTTCGCATTGTGTTTGCTTGACATTAGGGTTAAAAGATTTACCATTTAAGGTTAGGATGGGTATGTGAATGTCATACGGATTTTTCCGTGTGCGAGTGGATTTGCCAACCTCGGAAATCCAGTTCCATTCTCTCTCCGGTATTTTGAGCGGGAACGAGTCCCGCTCAATCGTCCCAAGGGATGTGGTATTAACCGAATCGATAGTGCTAATTATATATAACCTCCATCAATTCAGGGGGAAACATAAAATAGTCCAAATTACGATAGGGGATATTTGAATTGTTTAACCGAACCGTATTATTTTATGGATTACTTCTCATTATTATTATCCTTGTCGTCAGTTCGATTCAAACAGAGAAATCGGCGAAATTGGCGTTTGACGAATTTGACGGGATATTAAATGGCGAAGTAAAAGATAAACAATTGGTTGAGGCGATTATATCGCCCAACAAAGTTAAGGGTACGTTTCGGGATATCAATTCACCCGATAAGGATATCCCGTTTGAAGTAGTGTTGGCGACGGAATTTCAGGTACCCGATCTGATTAAAGCATTCCGCGCCTATAAAGAAGTCAATCCGAAGTTTAAATATCAGAACGAAACCGACAGCAACTGGATGTTCAGCATAATGACCAGTTTGTTGCCGATTCTGCTGTTGATCGGCGTATGGTTTTTTATATTACGGCAAATGCAGATTGGCGGCAGCAAGGCCATGTCGTTCGGGAAAAGCCGGGCGCGTCTTAATAATGAAAGTCAGCCCAAGGTGACCTTCGACGATGTGGCGGGTTGCGATGAGGCCAAGGAAGAGCTGAAGGAGATTGTTGAGTTTCTGAAAGATCCCAAGCGTTTTCAGAAACTGGGCGGGAAAATCCCGCATGGAGTATTGTTACACGGCCCTCCGGGGACGGGAAAAACCCTGTTGGCGCGTGCTGTGGCAGGCGAAGCCAACGTGCCGTTTTTCAGCATCAGCGGATCGGATTTCGTGGAGATGTTCGTGGGGGTTGGCGCTTCGCGGGTGCGCGATCTTTTCGAACAGGGAAAGAAGCATGCACCCTGCATCATCTTTATGGATGAAATCGATGCGGTGGGTCGCCAGCGGTTTGCCGGAGTCGGCGGCGGGCACGACGAACGCGAACAGACATTGAATCAATTGTTGGTGGAAATGGATGGTTTCAACACCAACGAGGAGGTCATCCTAATCGCCGCCACTAACCGGCCGGATGTATTGGATCCCGCCCTGCTACGGCCTGGGCGTTTCGACCGCCAGATCATCATCGATCTGCCGGATTTGAATGGCCGAAAGGGTATCGTGGACGTACACACCCGCAATGTGGTCATCGCCAAAAATGTGGAGTTCGACGTTCTGGCACGGCGGACGCCGGGCTTTTCGGGCGCGGATATCTATAACATGGTCAATGAAGCGGCCCTGTTGGCCGCCCGTAAGATGAAAGACAGCGTCGAGATGGACGATTTCGAAGAGGCCATTGAGCGGGTGACTGCCGGGCCGGAGCGGAAGAGCCGTGCGATTACCGATAAAGAAAAGAAGATCGTGGCCTACCACGAGTCGGGTCATGCGGTGGTCGGATTGTTTCTGGATGATATCGATCCCGTCCATAAAGTATCCATATTGCCGCGTGGCCGGGCCTTGGGGTATACCATGCATCTGCCGGTGGAAGATCGTTATTTGACTACCCGGAAGGAACTGGTATCGAGAATGACGACTCTGCTGGGCGGCCGTGTGGCGGAGGATTTGGTTTTTCACGATGTTACTACGGGGGCTCAGAACGACCTGGAGCGGGTGACGGATATTTCGCATAAAATGGTCTGTAACTTCGGGATGAGCGAAAAACTAGGGCCTTTGACATTTGGATTGAATGAAAACCAAATCTTTTTAGGCCGCGATTTTTATAAAGATCGGGAGTATAGCGAAGAAATTCAGTTTGAAATCGATAAAGAAGTGCGCCAGATCGTCGACGAATGCTACCATCACGCCAAACGGATTTTGGAAGAAAACCGGGATATTCTGGATGGACTAGCGAAAGCATTGCTGGAACGAGAAGTATTGACTGCAGATGAAGTGAAGGTGTTAATCCAGGAAATTGAAGCATCCCGGTGTTTGGAGGGGAAAACCGGTGAATCCACCGATTCCCATTTGGAGATTGATGCCCAATCCGAAACTCAATCCAGCGGACAGGAACAACCGGTCGGAAAAGCGGTTTAATTTTGGGCTGTCCGCTTTCTCGACGATTCATCACACAATCGTTGAGCGTTTCTGGAAGGTTGATACCTTCTCAAGTTATTTTCGATCCCGCATTCGTGTTTGGGAATGAGTATCGCTCGAAGTTTCCACATGGATATCTCCTTTTCCGATCCACCATTTAACCGGTTGGGAGGGGCGGATGAATTCGGATCGTTCGACCTCCTTTTTCTCCCGGCGATGTATTCTGTGGCCGACTTTTTGGAGGGCTGGGGATGTTCCCTCGCTGGCAATGCCGCAATCGTGAGTTACTTTGGGGTGGTCGTACCCGCCTGATGGGTATTTTGAATATCACACCCGATTCGTTTAGCGATGGAGGAAAATATTACGATAGGAATCATGCTATCGATCGCGCCTACCAAATATTGCAGGAAGGGGCGGATGTAATTGATCTAGGAGGCGCATCCTCGCGTCCCGGAGCCGAACCGGTTCCTGTGGACGAAGAGTTAAGGCGCGTGTTGCCGGTGGTCAAGGAAGTTGCGGGTCGAGGCGGTTACTTTGTATCGGTGGACACGTTTTCGTACGAGGTTGCTGCACGATGCCTGGAATCGGGCGCCAGCGCGATCAACGATATTACGGGTTTGCAAAACGACCCCCGGTTGGCTCATTTGGCGGCCGAGAGCGGAGCGGGTTTGATCCTGATGCACATGCGGGGAACTCCGCAAACGATGCAATCCCTGACAGAATACGAGGATCTGATTGGAGATATCCGGTCTTTTTTTTCCCGGCAGGTGGCGTACGCACTGGCAGCGGGTGTCAAAGAAGAGCAGATTGTCCTGGATCCAGGAATCGGATTTAGTAAAACCGCCGAGCAGAACCTTTCGATATTACGAAATCTGGACGCTGTCCGGTTGGGGGAGTATCCCCTGTTGCTTGGTGTCTCCCGCAAGTCGTTCATCGGCAAGGTAACCGGGGCGGAAGTCGGAGATCGATTGATGGGAACGGCAGGCGCGGTGGCGGCATGTGCTCTGCATGGGGCTAATCTGATTCGAGTTCACGATGTAAAAGCCATGCGGGAAGTGACGGCTGTGGTGGATGCAGTAAAAAGGGGCACATTGATTGAATAGGGCAAAGGAGATCGAATCATTTCTTCGATTTGGGTGAGAGTATTCGGTCAGAGCGCAGGATATGCAATCACGGAAATCGTGATTCTGTGGATTTTATTTTATGTCGTATTGAGGGCAGTGCGGGGAACCCGGGCTGTGCAAATGGTTCAATTTCTTGCTCTATTGATTATTCTGACATATACGGCCCGTCTGTTGAATCTGTTAACCGTCTATTGGGTATTAACCTCCTCTCAACTGCCTCTTTTTGTTGGATTGGTCATTCTCTACGCACCCGAGTTGCGGCGTGTCGTAACGGATATGACGCAATTGCGGTTTTTCCGACGGTATCGCAGCACGATCGATCCGGTAATCAGCGAAGTAGCCAAGGCAGCCCAGGCGCTTTCGCGCCGGCATGTGGGGGCGCTGATTGTATTCGAAAAAGCATCCAGTCTGCAAGGATTTATCGATACGGGCATCAAGATGGAAAGCCTGGTGTCTTCCGAATTATTGGTTTCGATTTTTTCTCCTCTAACGCCCTTGCACGATGGAGCGGTGATTATTCATGAAAACCGAATTGCCGCCGCCGCCTGCCTTCTCCCCTTGAGCGAACGGGAAGAGATCGATTCCAGTTATGGTACACGCCATCGGGCGGCATTGGGACTGGTGGAGGAAACAGACGCCATTATAGTCGTGGTGTCGGAAGAGACGGGCGCAATCTCGCTGGCGCTGAACGGCCGGATTACACGGGATATCGATTCCGAACGATTCGAGTCCATCCTGTGGAATGTGGTGAGAAAAGGAGGACGATCGTGAGCCGGTGGGGAACCAATGGCGGATTATTGTTTCTTTCCTTTCTGATGGCGGTGGGGATCGTCTGGATCAAGGGACAGGATCGATTGGACAGCCGAACTCTCCGGGGAATCCCCGTCAGTATCGAAGGGTTGCCGAGTAACCTGGTTTTACCCGATCCCTGGACGCCGCCGACCGTATCGGTCAAATTAGTTGGGCCTCGAAATGTGGTCATGGATTTGATTCGTCCGGATCAATGCCGTTTTTTCATTCCCTTTTCGTGGAAAGAATTACCCGAAGATAATACCCCACAGACCGTGATCCTTAACCAGACCATGTTTCGAACCGGCCTGGTGGATGAGAGCGATCGTGCGAGGATATCCGTCGAAGAAGAGACTATTCAACCGATCAAGGCGTCCATTGTGATTCTACCCTGGGATGTTACGCAAGAGCGTCCGCGATACGATAACCTCATTGCGCCGGACTCGGTTACCATCCCATTGTTTCGTATCCAGAAGAAAGTGCCGGTTGTCGCTCCGATAATGAGCGAACCGCCTAATGGATTAAAACTGAAAGAAATCCTGATCGATCCTTCTGAAATCCAGGTGACAGGGCCTCGCGAGGCGATCGATCGGATTCAGGCTGTATCGACCGCTTTTTTGGATTTAAGTTATGTATCCCAGCAAACGCCCCCTCAGTTTATGGCATTACCCGATCTGGAAGAGGTATTTTCGGTATGGCCGGTTGCCAAAACGATCCGGGGTGTTACAGTGACATTGAAATTAACAAAGTGATGCTGGCGAAACAAGGAAAAGGACGATGCGTTCAAAACTGTCGGTTAACATCGATCATGTAGCGACGTTACGCCAATCGCGGGGAACGCCATACCCCGATCCGGCCGATGCCGCAGTATTGTGTCAAATGGGTGGGGCGGATGGCATCACGGTGCATCCGCGGGAAGACCGGCGCCATATTCAGGATCGGGATGTCGAGGTTTTGAAGAAGATTCTACAAATTCCTTTAACGCTGGAAATGGCGTTGACACCGGCGATGGTGGATTTTGCCCTGGAAATGAAGCCGTTTGCCTGTACTCTGGTTCCCGAAGCGCGGGAAGAGAAAACTACGGAGAGTGGATTGGCGGTGCTGGGACGGGAAAATCAGTTGAGGCCGCTAATCGACCGGCTGCGGAAAGCGAATATTTTCGTTAGTATTTTTATCGATGCCGTTCCGGAACAAATATCGGCGGCGCATGAAGTGGGAGCGCATACGGTGGAGATTCATACGGGACCTTACGCCCTGTCGCGAACACCGGAAGAATTGAATAACGAGTTCAAGATCGTGGCCAAGATGGCGGAATACGCCCGGGGATTGGGTTTAAGCGTAAACGCGGGTCACGGCTTGCACTATCGTAACACAGAGCGAATTGCCGCGTTGCCCACGATCGAGTGGATTCATACCGGACACAGTATTATTTCTTACGCCGTGTTGGTGGGAATGGAACGGGCGGTCCGAGAGATGAAGGAAATTCTTCAATGGGCGGTTCTCGATCGGTAAACCAACCGATTATCGAGGATGGAGAGCCATTCGAACGATTGTGAGCGAAATATCCTCTCCCAAAACGATTGTCATGCCCTCTATCCTGGCTGCTCCGTTCGATCGCCTGGGACAGGCGGTGGGCGAACTGGAACAAGCCGGTGCTCGCGTGTTTCATTACGATGTCATGGATGGGCATTTTGTAGCCAACCTATCCGGTCCTCCCTCCATGATCGCGGATTTGGAACCGCTTTTATCCAGTCAGTTCGACGTGCATCTGATGGTGGATATTCCCGAACGCTTTATTCCTTGGTTTTACTATAAATCCGTGCGCAGTATTTCCATCCACGTGGAAGCCTCTTCGGATTTAACGCGGGATTTTCAATCCATTCGATCTCAGGGTAAACAGGTGGGAATCGTAATCAATCCTCCTACGAATAGCGAGTCGCTCGATCCTTATTTCGAGAAAATCGACCAGGTGTTGGTGATGACGGTGAATCCCGGCCTTGGCGGACAACCGTTTATGAAGGAAATGGTACCCAAGATTGAATACTGTGCGCGGAGGAGGGATGAGTTGGGGCTTGGTTTTACGATCCAAGTGGATGGGGGGATCAATGAGGATACCATTCGAGAGGTTTACGAAGCCGGCGCCAACGAAATCGTAGCGGGGTCGGCCATCTACCGGCAGGTAAATCCGGTTGAGGCGTTTGGGCGTATGAATGAATTGATCGGAAATCTAACCCAAAATATTTGAAATCCAGGTTTTAGTAAATCTTTTCAAGGCTCAAAAGGTGTTCTGAGAGGTCAACTGGCAGAATCGTCTTGTAAGAATCTATTGAAAAACGGTTTCTTTTTTCCGTCGGTACCTGGTGGAGGGAGAATGTCATGAAGCAGGGTTTTACCTTGATCGAATTGCTGATTGTCGTTGCGATTATTGGAATTTTGGCGGCGATTGCGGTTCCCAATTTTCTCAACGCGCAGGTGCGCGCCAAAGTAAGCCGGGTCTATTCGGACATGCGCTCTCTGGCCGGAGCGATTGAGATGTATAAAATCGATAACGGCAACAAGGTTCCCTATCCGATCTTACCCGCCGGGAATACGGATTGGTACATGAGACAGGTGCGAATGACAACGCCGATCGCGTATATTAACAGCCTGCCTCTCGATCCTTTTTTCCTGCCTCAAAACCGGATCAATGTCGACGATCATTCCCGGAAAGGTGTTTATGATTACGTCGGCAAAGAGTACGCCGGTTCGGTTTGGGGATTTGCGGTTGGCGATCTGGCACAGAACGCACAATACTTTATCCGTAGTCCCGGACCGGATCACGCCAGTTCGCCGACACCGTGGACGAGTGAAAAAATATACGACATGACGAATGGAGTGCTGAGTTCGGGAGATATTTTTTATATCGATTTCCGACCCGCCCAATGAGAATCCGGAATCGGTTTATCGGGAACTTTTTTTATTCGGACAATCATCGTCGGCGTTATCAAGAACGTTGCGATAGAGCGATACGTATTGTTCGGTGATGTAATCCACATGGAATTTTTCGAGAATGATCCGCCGGGCTGCTTTTCCCATCTCCGCTTGTTTTTCGGGGCACGAGAGAATGCGTATGGCGGCCTGGGCCAGTTCCTGAATATCGCCGACCGGTTTCATATAACCCGTTACTCCATCCTGAACGACCTCCACGACTCCCCCCACCCGAGTCGCCACCACGGGTGTTTCGCAGGCCATCGCTTCCGCAATGGTCATTCCAAACGATTCGCGTTCCGAAGTGGAGAGGAGAAGATCGGCGTTTTGCAGTGCTTGTGAAACGCCGGTCATGGCTCCCGTGAATTCCACTTTTTCGCGCAATCCCAGTTGATTAACCAGCCATTCCGCCGCCGAGCGATCCGGCCCTTCGCCGATCAATCGCAAGCGGGCGGGTAGAACGGCAGCGATCAGATCGAATACTTTAATAATGTCGAGAATCCGTTTCACGGGACGGAAATTGCTGATATGGACGATGGTTTTAAAACCCCGTTCTGCCCGGCGGTCGTCGGCCGGAGGGCGGAATATATCGGTATCGATGGGATTGTGGATGACGTGAATGTCCTTTCGGATATCCAATTGTTCGAGGGAGACTCGTTTCAGATATTCACTGACGGCCGTGACTGCATTACTCGATTCAATGCTGAATTCCGCGACGGGTTTGTAAGAAGGCATCTGACCGACCAACTCCGTGTCGGTACCATGCAAGGTGGTTACCACTCTCAAGCGTTCGGCGCTGCGTTTGCAAAGCATTTGCCGGGCGAGAAAAGCCGACGTACTGTGAGGAATGGCGTAATGGACGTGAAGAATATCCAGTGAATGTTCGTGAACTGTATGAAAAATGGTCGAAGCCAGAGCCAGCGTATAAGGAGGAAATTTAAATAGGGGATAGAGAGGAACATCCACGTGGTGGAAATGAAATTCTTCGGTGGCGTCCTCCAATCGGCGGGGAAAATCGTAACTGATGAAACAAACCTGATGGCCGCGGCGGGAAAGGCAGCGTCCCAGTTCGGTGGCGACGATACCACTGCCTCCAATGGAAGGATAACAGACAATACCGATGTTGAGGGGACGATCCATTTTAATATCGCTTTTCAATCAGAATGAATATAACCGACGGTTCATTCTATTGGAAAGAGGATAGGTATAAGAAGGGGATCGAGGTAATTTTATCGAGTGGAGGGAGAGTTAGGACAGCTGATAAGCCTTCAAGGCCTGGATGGAGAGATCGACGCATTGGATGAATTTTTCGATGATGGATTTCAACTCGGGAACCAGATTCGAGTATTTCTGACCAACCAGTTCGAGGAACGCATTTCCGCTGTTATCGCGTGCGCGGGCGGTTCGCTGGCGAAGAAAATAGATACGCTGAACCGATCCTCCTAGAAAGGCGTCGAACAGAGGATTTCCGCACATGGCGATCCAGGTTTGTTCAAAATCATTCCAATACTGATGGGCTTCCCGTAGATCGACCGGGCGCTGACGGATTATATCCTGCCATTGCCGGGTTCGTGAGAAAAGGTCGTCGCATTGAACGAGGGAAGAGGAGAGAATTTCCCGGCCTTCGGCTAATTTTTCGAGAACTTGAGAATAAGGAGGGGTGGGACGTCGTGTTTTAAATTCATCCAGGATGTTGCGAACGCCGGATTTTGCCAGGTGGATTTCCAGAGCTTTCTGGAGAGGGATGCGTTGTGTTCCCTTGAAAAAGGCGCCGCCTTCGGTGGCGTCAATAAATTCCACGCCGGATTCTGCGATCGTTTTTTCGAGAGCGCGTATGTAAAGTTGGAAGGGAACCGTGGTAGGTACTTCATCGCCGTAATATCCGGGAACCAGCGTCATTTTCCCCGATTCCGCGATGGCTTTTCCTTCTTTTCCCGCGATAGTAATGGTTCCATCGTTTTCCATGGCCTGCATAGCGCGGGATAGGGCGGCGTCGGCCGCATGCGTTGTCCCGCCTCGGCGGGGAAAGGCGTAATCGAAACCGGCCAGAATAATCGGCGAACACCCCATATGAAGGGCTAGATTAACAGCCAGATGGCCGACGTTCATAGCGCGTTCCATCACGCCCTC